>NZ_JBHYKH010000337.1:0-9913 GCF_042741275.1 Streptomyces sp. NPDC058964 | reverse complement strand
GCGGGGACCGCGGACACGACCAGCAGGGTGAGCGGAGCTCCGCAGCGCGAGCCCCGCTCACCGATGTCCAGCGTGCCGGTGCGGCCGGCGTCCAGGAAGGCGCCCGCCTCGGCGGCCACCGTGCGGTCCAGCTCCGGGTGGGCGCCGAAGCCGCCCCCGCGGGAGCCGTCCGGGCGGACGACGAGCGCGCGGCCCCTCAGCTCCGCCGGTCCGCTCACGATCCGCGCCAGCGCCGCCGCCTCTCCCCGGGCGGCGGCGGACAGCGCGGTCGCGAGCGCGGGCCGGGCGGGATCGTCCGCCCGCACCGGCACGACCAGGATGTCGACGGCCCCACCGCAGGTCAGGCCGACGGCGAAGGCGTCCTCGTCGCTGTACCCGAAGCGCTCCAGGACGGTCTCGCCGTCCTGCAGCGCCTGTTGGCACAGGCCGTACACGGCGCCCTCCACACAGCCGCCGGAGACCGAGCCGATCGCCGTGCCGTCGGCGTCCACCGCGAGAGCGGCACCGGGCAGGCGCGGGGCGCTGCCGCCGACCGCCACCACGGTGGCCACGGCGAAGTCGCGTCCCCGCTCGACCCACCGGTTCAGCTCCTCGGCGATGTCCAGCATCTCTCGGTCTCCTTAACGGCGGTTGCGTAGAGGGTCTTTCGGTGAGCGGCTAGTGCACGCCCAGCCAGCTCTCAATGGGATTGAGGGCGAAATAGACCAGGAAGATCACTGTCAGGCCCCACATGAACGCCCCGATCTCCCGTGCCTTGCCCTGAGCGGCCTTGATGGCGACGTAGGAGATGACGCCGGCGGCCACACCGGTGGTGATGGTGTAGGTGAAGGGCATCAGGACCACGGTCAGGAAGACCGGGATCGCGGTGGCCCGGTCGGCCCAGTCCACGTGCCGGGCGTTCATCAGCATCATCGCGCCGATGACCACCAGGGCGGCGGAGGCGACCTCCTGCGGGACGATCGCGGTCAGCGGCGTGAAGAACAGGCAGGCCGCGAAGAACAGGCCGGTGACGACGGAGGCGAGTCCCGTGCGGGCGCCCTCGCCCACGCCCGTCGCCGACTCGATGAACACGGTCTGCCCGGAGCCGCCCGCGACACCGCCGAGCGCGCCGCCCGCGCCGTCGATGAACAGCGCCTTGGACAGGCCCGGCATCCGGCCCTTGTCGTCGGCCAGTCCGGCCTCCGTGCCGACGCCGATGATGGTGGCCATCGCGTCGAAGAACCCGGCGAGGACGAGCGTGAACACGATCATCCCCACGGTCATCGCGCCGACCTTGCCCCAGCCGCCGAACTCGACGTGCCCGAAGAGCGAGAAGTCGGGCATCGACACGGCGCTGCCGTGCAGTTCGGGGGCGCCGTTCGCCCACTGCTCGGGGGCGATCACACCGGCCGCGTTGAGGGCGGCGGCGACGACCGTGCCGCTGACGATGCCGATGAGGATGGCGCCGGGGATCCCCCGGGCCTGGAGCATGAAGATGAGGAGCAGGGTGCCGGCGAACAGGAGGACCGGCCAGCCGGCCAGTTCGCCCGCGGGGCCGAGCGTGACCGGGGTGGCCTTGCCCTGGTGCACGAAGCCGGACTTGTAGAAGCCGATCAGGGCGATGAACAGGCCGATGCCCATGGTGATGCCGTGCTTGAGCGCGAGCGGGATCGCGTTCATGATCATCTCGCGCAGGCCGGTGACGACCAGGAGCATGATGACGACGCCGTACATCACGCACATACCCATCGCCTGCGGCCAGGTCATCTGCGGGGCGACCTGCGAGGACAGCACGCCGGAGACGGAGAGGCCCGCGGCGAGGGCGAGCGGCACCTTGCCGACGAAACCCATCACGAGTGTGGTGAGGGCAGCCGCGAACGCGGTCGCGGTGATCAGCGCCTTCTGGCCGAGCGTGTCGCCGGCCGCGTCCTTGCCGGACAGGATCAGGGGGTTGAGCAGGAGGATGTACGCCATCGCCATGAAGGTGGTGACGCCGCCGCGCACCTCACGCGCGATGGAGGATCCTCTCCGGGATATGTGGAAGTACCGGTCGAGCCAGGACCGTCCGGCCGGGTTGCGGGTTCCGTCACCCGCGTCTTCGGCTGCGGTCCTGGGCTCCACTGACTGCTGGGTCATGGTGCCATCTCCCAAGGTTCACAGGGGCACCCGCGGGCGCGCTTCGGCGACGCGCGGGATTTGGGAATGGACGGCCCGGGGGACGGCCCGAGACGAACTGACTGCTGGTACTGCAAGGACCGCGAGCGGTGCGGAACTTGTGGGGGGTTACTCCGGGCGGCGCGGAGTGTGTGACGTTCCGTGCGCCGCCGGGAGGGTCTGTCACGCCGTACCGGTGAGGTGTTCCGGACGGACCGGCGTGCGGTCGAGCTCCAGCCCGGTCGCGTTCCGGATCGCCGCGAGGACGGCCGGGGTGGACGACAGGGTGGGTGCCTCGCCGATGCCACGGAGCCCGTACGGCGCGTGGTCGTCGGCGAGTTCGAGCACGTCGACGGGGATGGTCGGCGTGTCGAGGATGGTGGGGATCAGGTAGTCCGTGAAGGAGGGGTTCCTGACCTTCGCCGTCTTCGGGTCGACGATGATCTCCTCCATCACCGCGACGCCGAGACCCTGGATGGTGCCGCCCTGGATCTGGCCGACGACGGACATCGGGTTGAGCGCCTTGCCGACGTCCTGGGCGCAGGCCAGCTCGATCACCTTGACCAGGCCGAGCTCGGTGTCGACCTCGACGACGGCACGGTGCGCGGCGAAGCTGTACTGGACGTGGCCGTTGCCCTGGCCGGTGCGCAGGTCGAAGGCCTCCGTCGGGCGGTGCCGCCACTCGGCCTCGACCTCGACGGCCTCTCCCTCGAGCACGTCCACCAGGTCGGCGAGGACCTCGCCGCCGTCGGTGACGACCTTGCCGCCCTCCAGGAGCAGTTCGGCCGTCGCCCAGGCCGGGTGGTAGGTGCCGAACCTGCGGCGGCCGAGTTCCAGGACCTTCTCGCGGACCAGCTCGCAGGAGTTCTTGACGGCGCCGCCGGTGACGTACGTCTGGCGCGACGCGGAGGTCGAACCGGCGCTGCCCACCTGCGTGTCCGCCGGATGGATGGTCACCTGGGCGACGCCCAGCTCCGTGCGGGCGATCTGCGCGTGCACGGTGACACCGCCCTGGCCGACCTCCGCCATGGCCGTGTGCACGGTGGCCACGGGCTCGCCCGCGATCACCTCCATGCGCACCTTGGCGGTGGAGTAGTCGTCGAAGCCCTCGGAGAAGCCGACGTTCTTGATGCCGACGGCGTAGCCGATGCCGCGTACGACGCCTTCGCCGTGCGTGGTGTTGGACAGACCGCCGGGCAGCTGCCGTACGTCCGCGCCCTCGCTGCTCTCCCACTGGCGCTCCGGC
Organism: Streptomyces sp. NPDC058964; assembly: GCF_042741275.1. Lineage (NCBI taxonomy): Bacteria > Bacillati > Actinomycetota > Actinomycetes > Kitasatosporales > Streptomycetaceae > Streptomyces > Streptomyces sp. NPDC058964. The sequence continues at coordinate 6,534 of NZ_JBHYKH010000337.1, read as the reverse complement.
GGCAGCGGCATCGCCTTGACACGGCGCAGGAGTTCGGCGACCGGCGCCGGGGAGTCCACGGGCTGGCCCGTCGGCATGACGGTGCCCTGCTCCATGGCATTGAGCTGCCGGAACTCCACCGGGTCCATGCCCAGCCGCTTGGCCAGCTTGTCCATCTGCGCCTCGTAGGCGAAGCACGCCTGGACCGCGCCGAAGCCGCGCATGGCGCCGCAGGGCGGGTTGTTGGTGTAGAGGGCGATGGCCTCGATGTCGACGTCGTCGACGACGTACGGGCCCACGGAGAGCGAGGAGGCGTTGCCGACGACGGCCGGCGAGGCGGAGGCGTAGGCGCCGCCGTCCAGGACGATCCGGCACTTGATGTGCGTGAGCCTGCCGTCGCTGGTGGCGCCGTGCTCGTAGTGGAGCCTGGCCGGGTGGCGGTGGACGTGGCCGAAGAAGGACTCGAAACGGTTGTAGACGATCTTGACGGGCTTGCCGGTGCGCAGCGCGAGCAGGCAGGCGTGGATCTGCATCGACAGGTCCTCGCGGCCGCCGAACGCGCCGCCGACGCCGGCCAGCGTCATGCGCACCTTGTCCTCGGGCAGGCCGAGCACGGGCGCGATCTGGCGCAGGTCGGAGTGCAGCCACTGGGTGGCGATGTAGAGGTGGACGCCGCCGTCCTCCTCGGGCACGGCGAGGCCGGACTCGGGGCCGAGGAAGGCCTGGTCCTGCATGCCGAAGGTGTACTCGCCCGCGACGATCACGTCCGCCCGCGCGCGGGCCGCCGCCACGTCGCCGCGGACGATCGGCTGGCGGTGGACGATGTTCGGGTGCGGGACGTGGCCGATGTGGTGGTCGTCGCGGTTCTCGTGGACGAGGATCGCGTCCGGGGCGGTCGCGGAGGCCTCGTCGGTGACGACCGGGAGTTCGCGGTAGTCGACCTTGATCTTGGCGGCGGCGCGGCGCGCCGTCTCCGGGTGGTCGGCGGCGACGATGGCGACAGGCTCGCCGTGGTGGCGTACCTTGCCGTGGGCCAGGACGGGGGTGTCCTGGATCTCCAGGCCGTAGTTCTTCACGTCGGCCGGCAGGTCGTCGTACGTCATGACGGCGTACACGCCCGGGGTGGCGAGTGCCTCGCCCGTGTCGATGGACACGATCTCGGCGTGGGCGACCGTGGAGCGCAGGATCTGGCCCCAGAGCATGTCCTCGTGCCACATGTCGGACGAGTACGCGAACTCGCCGGTGACCTTGAGGGTGCCGTCCGGGCGGAGGGTCGACTCGCCGATGCCGCCCCTGGTCTGGGAACCCTGGGTGATCTTGGTGGGAGCGCCGTTGGTCATGGTCAGACTCCCTCGGACTGCCGGGCGGCCGCGAGGCGGACCGCATCCATGATCTTCTCGTAGCCCGTGCAGCGGCACAGGTTGCCCGACAGGGCCTCCCGGATGTCCGCGTCGGTCGGATTGGGGTTGCGCTCCAGCATCTCGTCGGCGGCGACGAGCAGGCCCGGGGTGCAGAAGCCGCACTGGACCGCGCCCGCGTCGATGAACGCCTGCTGGATCGGGGAGAGTCGGGTCCCCTCGCCGGTCTGCGAATCGGTGCCCCTGGCCTGCCACTGCTGGGCGTCCTGCAGCGAGGTGCCGCACGCGCCGGTCCCGCAGGACCGCTGCTCGGCGAAGTCCGCCAGGCCCTCGACGGTGACGACCTCGCGGCCCTCGGCCTGGCCGGCCGCGACCAGGCACGAACACACGGGCACACCGTCCAGGCGGACGGTGCAGGAGCCGCACTCGCCCTGCTCGCAGGCGTTCTTGGAGCCGGGCAGGCCGAGGCGCTCGCGCAGGACGTAGAGCAGGGACTCGCCCTCCCAGACGTCGTCGGCCTCCTGCGGGCGTCCGTTGACAGTGAAGTTGACGCGCATTACGCAGCTCCCTCCGAGGCGCGGCGGGTGCCGCGGTACGACTCCCAGGTCCAGGTGAGCGTCCGGCGGGCCATGACGCCGACCGCGTGACGGCGGTAGCTCGCGGTGCCCCGGACGTCGTCGATCGGGTTGCAGGCGGCGGAGCACAGGTCCGCGAACTGCTTGGCGACCGACGGGGTGATGATCTTTCCGTTGTCCCAGAAGCCGCCCTCTTCGAGCGCCGCGTTCAGGAAGTCCTCGGCGGTCCTCGCCCGGACGGGGGTGGGCGCGGCCGAGCCGATGCCGGTCCGCACGGTGCGGGTCTCGGGGTGCAGCGCCAGGCCGAAGGCGCACACGGCGATGACCATCGCGTTGCGCGTACCGACCTTGGAGTACTGCTGCGGGCCGTCGGCCTTCTTGATGTGGACCGCGCGGATCAGTTCGTCGGGGGCGAGCGCGTTGCGCTTCACGCCGGTGTAGAAGTCGTCGATGGGGATGAGACGCGAGCCGCGTACGGACTCGGCCTCGACCTGGGCGCCCGCCGCCAGCAGGGCGGGGTGGGCGTCGCCGGCCGGGGAGGCGGTTCCGAGATTGCCGCCGACGCCACCGCGGTTGCGGATCTGCGGGGAGGCGACCGTGTGCGAGGCGAGCGCCAGACCCGGCAGCTCGGCGCGCAGGTTCTCCATGATCCGGGTGTACGGGACGGAGGCGCCCAGCCGCACGCTCTCCTCGCCCACCTCCCACTCGTAGAGGTCGCCGATGCGGTTCAGATCGAGGAGGTACTCGGGCCGCCTGTGGTCGAAGTTGATCTCGACCATCACGTCGGTGCCACCCGCAATCGGCACAGCGGTGGGGTGCTCGGCCTTCACGGCGAGCGCCTCCTCCCAGCTGGCAGGGCGAAGGAAGTCCATGACCGGCTCTCTTCTTCGTCTCGGGGTCGTACGGAATGAGCCAGATCGTGTGCGGCGGGCCCGGCTCGTTCATGTGGTGTTCACGCTGAGTGGGGTCAGTACACAGCGCTGTGCTCCGACGGGGTCAGTCACGGAAACCATGAAGGAGTTGGCTGGCCAGCACGGGCATCTTGTAGATTCGTATGAACGGAGGCCATCAGTAACCTCCTCGTTTTCCTATGGAAACACCACCGGGCTCCCGCCCCACTGGACCCTTCAAGATTCATCGTAGTTTTCGAGACAAAGAACGGCGGCGACGAGAATGCGGCTGCGCGCACTGCTGGAGACCGATGCGCTGGGTCTGCGGCTGCTCGGCGGCGAGGACGAGCTGGACCGCACCGTACGCGGTGTGATGACCACCGATCTGCGCGACCCCAGCCGCTATCTCTCGGGCGGGGAACTGGTGCTCACGGGTCTGGCCTGGCGCCGTGACGCGGACGACTCCGAGCCGTTCGTGCGGCTCCTGGTACAGGCGGGCGTGGCCGCACTGGCCGCCGGTGAGGCCGAGCTCGGGGACGTGCCGGACGATCTCGTACTGGCCTGCGCCCGGCACCGGCTGCCGCTGTTCGCGGTGCACGAGTCCGTTGCTTTCGCGACCGTTACCGAGCATGTGGTCCGGCAGGTCTCCGGCGAGCGGGCCGGCGATCTGGCGGCCGTGGTCGACCGGCACCGCCGGATGATGACCTCGGGACCGGCGGGCGGCGGTCCCGACGTGGTCCTGGACCTCCTCGGCTCCGACCTGGACCTGCGGGCCTGGGTGCTCTCCCCCACCGGGCGGCTGATCGCGGGCTCGAAGGTAGCGGGCCCGGCCCTGCCCCCCGAGGTCTGCGCCCGGCTCGCCGCCGAGCATCTGGCCGCCGTGCGCACCGGCCGCCGCGGACCGCACCGGGTGCTCATCGGCTCCGGGCCCGCGTCGACGTACTCCCTGTTCCCGATCCGCAGCAGCGGCCGCTCCCCGCAGGCGGCCCGGGACGTGCGCGAGTCGGTGCTGTCGGACTGGCTGCTGGCCGTGGAGGCGGACGCCGGGGACTGGCCCGCGGAACGCCTGGACCTGCTCCAGGGCGTCACCCAGCTGATCGCGGTCGAGCGGGACCGGCGGGACGCCGCGCGCACCGTGCGGCGGCGGCTCGCCCAGGAGGTCCTGGAACTGGTGCAGACGGGCGCCGCGCCCGCGGAGATCGCCGCGCGTCTGCGGGTGGCCGCGCCGGTGCTGCTGCCCGGCCTGGGGGCCGCGCCGCACTGGCAGGTGGTCGTGGCCCGTGCCGAGTGGGACGGCGGCGAGGTCGAGGGCGGCCCGGTGGCCCAGTCGCTCCTCGAGGAGATCCTGGTCGACCCGCTCGCCACCGGCCCCGAGCCCTCCGACCGCATTGCCGTCGCCCACACCGGGGACGAGGCCGTGGCGCTGGTCCCGCTGCCGGCCGTCTCGTCCGAACACGACGGCTCGGAGACCGGGATCCTCGCCGACGTGCTCCTGGAGTCCGTACGGGAGCCGCTGTCGGCCGGCCTCGACGACGACGGCCGGGTCACCCTGGGCGTCAGCGCGGCCGTGCACTCGGCGGAGGGGCTGCGGGGCGCGCTGGAGGAGGCCCGGCACGCCCGGCGGGTGGCCGCGGCGCGCCCCGGGCGGGTGTGCGCGGCCGGTCACCAGGAGCTGGCCTCGCACGTGCTGCTGCTCCCCTTCGTGCCCGACGACGTCCGTCGCGCCTTCACCGCCCGCCTCCTGGACCCGCTGCGCGACTACGACCGCCGCCACCGCGCCGAACTGATCCCCACCCTGGAGGCGTTCCTGGACTGCGACGGCTCCTGGACGCGCTGCGCCACCCGTCTCCACCTGCACGTCAACACGCTGCGCTATCGCGTGGGCCGAATCGAGCAGTTGACGGGGCGGGACCTGTCCCGGCTGGAGGACAAGCTCGATTTCTTCCTGGCGCTGCGGATGAGCTGAGGTCACCGGGGCGTGCGCCGACGGGCGCCCAACTCGCGCCATGATCCCACGACTTTGTGAAATTATTCACCCACCCTCTTGGCCCGGCACGGCCATTGGTGCTGGAATGCCGCCACCACTCAACAGCTCGATGGCGTGCTCGGGGAGGGCAACGTGGCGCATACCGCCATGTCTGGTAACGGAACGACCGCCGGTGACGATCCTCTCCAGACCGCGGTATGGCGATTGCGCTCGCGGGCCTGCTGGGCCGACGCGGCGGCACTGCTGCCGGCGGACGGTCCCGCGTCCTCGCTGCAGCGGGCCGGGCTGCTGGTGGAGCGGTGCCTGTACACCGAGCGGGGCTGGGAGGACGCCGAGGACGCGCTGCGTACGGCCGAGGCGCTGGCCCGGAGCGACGAGGAGCGGGGCGCGGCCGCTTGTGAACGCGGGCAGCTTGCCTACGCGGCGACGCTGCACGGGGTGCGGGACCGGGCCGACGAGGCGCGGGCCGCGCTGGGCCGGGCTGCGGCGCTGATCCCTCCGGGAGCGCCGGACCGGGCGCTGCTGGACTTCCGTCGCGGGCTGCTCGCCGAGAACCTCGCCCGTTCCCCGCAGGCGGCACTCGCCGCGTACCGCCGGGCGCACGCGGCCGCAGCCGCGCACTCCGACCCGCTGCTGCTGTCCTTCACCTGGCGCCACCTCGCCGGACTGGCCCTGCGGAACGGCGAGTTGCCGGAGGCCCGGCACGGCTTCGCCGAGTCCCTGCGGATCCGGGAGGAGTTGGGCTACCTCGTGGGCACCGCCCCGGCCCTCGCCTCGCTGGCCGACGCGGAGTCGGAGCCGGAGGCGTCCCGCCTGCGCGAGGAGGCACGTCGGCTGTTCCGGCTGCTCGGCGGCGTACCCACCTGGCTGGCCCGCCAGCTGACCCCGCCGGCTCCGGGCGCGGCCACGGCCTGAGGGGAACCCCAGAGGAAACTCAGAGGTTCCTGTGCCAGGCTGGCGCGCCCCGACCCCACAGGAGTGCCCCGATGAGCCTCGTCAACGGCCTGCCCGCACATGTCCTGCTCGTCCACGTCGTCGTCGTGCTGGTCCCGCTGACCGCGCTGGCCCTGGTGGTCTGCGCGGTGTGGCCGCGGGCCGCGCGGCGGCTGGGCCCGCTGCTGCCGGCGCTCGCCCTCGTCTCGCTCGTGAGCGTGCCGCTGACCACGCAGGCCGGTGAGTGGCTGGAGCGGCACGTCGACAGCAACGCCCTGGTGCGGCGGCACGCCGACCTGGGCGACGGGCTGCTGCCCTGGGCGCTGGGCCTGTTCGTCCTGGCGGCGGCCGTCTGGTGGACGGGCCGCAGGTCGCCGGAGGCCGGGCAGACCGGTACCGGGCGCCGGTCCGCCTCGCTCGTGCGGATCGCCGTGGCGGTGCTGTCAGTGGCCGTGGCGGCCGGCGCGGTCGTCGACGTCTACCGCATAGGCGACTCCGGCGCGAAGGCCGCCTGGCACGACGGCTTCTCCAACACCGCGAACACCTCGACGGACGAGGGCTGACCCCCTACGCCGGACGAACCGGCATCCCGCCCTGGGTCCGGACCACGTGAGTGGCAGTCCGCACCCAGGGCGGCACAGCACGGGACCCCCGTACGGCAACCCCGGGACACCGCTGCCGGGCACGCACCGCAGGAAGCACGCGCCCCGCTCCGGCCGGCCACGCTCGCCCCGGGGCGACCCCCCCCCCGCCCGGGGGGGGGGCGCGGCGGGGCCCCCACCCGCCCGCGCGGGGGGGTAGAGACAAAGACA
>NZ_JBHYKH010000336.1:5373-9918 GCF_042741275.1 Streptomyces sp. NPDC058964 | reverse complement strand
GGGGCGGGGCCGCTCCGCGTCACTTACTCCGGGCCCCCGGGCGCCTGGGCCGCGGGCGCGGCATGGGCGGCCGGTTTGGCGGCCGGGGCGGCAGCGGCGGGCTTGGGCGCGGCCGGAGCGGCGGCCGCGGGCGCGGCGGCGGGCTTCGGGGCCGCGGCAGCCGGGGCCGGGGCGACCGGAGCTGCGGGCTGGGCCGGAGCGGCCGTCGTGGCGGTCACTGCGGCCCCCGCGGCCGCAGCACCCGACGGAGCCGGGGTCGCAGCGGCGCCCGGCTTGTAGTCGGCGAAGAAGTCCCACCAGGCGCGGTCTACCGAATTCGGGTCCTGGAGGTACTGCTGATAGATCTCGTCGACGAGCCACTCGTTGGGACCGAACGCAGCAGCGGGGTTCTTCCCGGCTTGGTCGTCGGTCGAGATGCTCGAGTTACTGGGGGACTGTGGCGACACGGCGGCAACCGCCCTCTTCCGCTTCACAAGGTGATGGACAGCGGGAATAAAGGCTACGCCTCCCTGAGGGTGAAGGTCAGGTCGGGCCGGTTCATCGTCGCGTAAGTCACATCAGAAAGCGTGTTTCGGGGCTTGAAATGGCGGGAAACAAGCGTGGTTCGCCTGCGGAAGGTATACGTCAACAACGGCCCCGGCGCTGCAATGGCGCGGGCCGTCCCTGATCACACGTGTCTGTCAGTGGCGACACTCGTGGATCTTGTGACTCCGCTTCGAACTTTACGTCAACTTGGCACGGATCGCTCTCCCGGAAGGGTGACGAGAATCCGGCAGCCCCGCTCGGATTCGGCCACTCCGATCCGGCCGCCGTGCAGATCCACCGCCCAGCGGGCGATCGCCAGACCCAGCCCGGTACCGCCGTCGCTGCCCGGACCGTGCGGGCGGCTGACGGCTCCCCGGTTGAAGCGCTCGAAGACCTTGCGCCACTCGGACTTCGGGATGCCGGGGCCCTCGTCCAGGACCTCCAGCTCGAGGGACTCCGGCTGCGGCCCGCGCCGCGCCTTCACCGTGACCCGGCCGTGCGGCGGGCTGTGCTTGACCGCGTTGTCGATCAGGTTGGCCACGACCTGGTGGATCCGCTCCGGGTCCGCGTGCGCGGTCAGCTCCGGCGGGGACACGTCGAGGTGCAGATGGACGTCGGTCCGCGTGTGGTTCCCGGAGCCCGACGTCATGCTGCCGCGCGCGGAGGCGACCATGTTGGCCTCCTTGAGCACGCCGGAGAGGTACGGCCACACCTCGAAGCGCCGCTTGCGCAGCGGTACGACGCCGTTGTCCAGCCTCGACAGGTCCAGGAGCGTCTCCACCAGCCGCCCGAGCCGCTCGGTCTGCTTGAGCGCCGTCCGCATGGTCTCGGTGTCCGGCTCCGCGATGCCGTCCACGACGTTCTCCAGGACGGCGCGCAGGCCCGCGATGGGGGTGCGCAGCTCGTGCGAGACATTCGCCACGAGTTCCTTGCGCTGACGGTCCTGGGCCTCCAGCTCGTCGGCCATGACGTTGATCGTCTCGGCGAGGTCGCCGAGCTCGTCCCGGCGGTTCTCCTTCACCCGGCGCGTGTAGTCGCCGTGCGAGATCGACCGGGCCACCGCGTTCATCTCGTCGAGCGGCGAGGTGAGTGAATGCGCCACGAACTGCGTTATCAGCAGTGTGGCGATCATCGAGAAGACCGTGATGAAGCGAAGCTCCGTCTTGGTGTGCACCGCGATCATCGACAGACCTGTGGTGATCAGCACCGAGATGACGACGAGCGCGCCCAGCTTGGTCTTGATCGAGAACGGACGTACGCCGCCCCAGGGCTCCTCCCCGGGGCTTTTCCGTGCGGCCGGCCCGTCGCTCATGGCGTCGGCGTCTCCAGCGCGTAGCCCACGCCGTGCACCGTGCGGATCCGCTCGGCGCCGATCTTCCGGCGCAGCGCCTTGATGTGGCTGTCGACCGTCCGGGTGCCGGAGGCGTCCGCCCAGTCCCACACCTCGGCGAGGAGCTGCTCACGGGAGAGCACCGCGCGCGGGGTGTTCGCCAGGCAGACCAGGAGGTCGAACTCGGTGGGGGTGAGGTGGACGTCCTCGCTGCGCACCCGCACGCGGCGCTGCGCGTGGTCGATCTCCAGCTCGCCGAGGCGCAGGATGCCGGAGCGCGGGGTCGCGGCGGCCAGCGCGGCCCGCTCCACCCGGCGCAGCAGCACGTGCACGCGCGCGGCCAGCTCGCGCATCGAGAACGGCTTGGTCATGTAGTCGTCGGCGCCGACGCCCAGCCCGACCAGCATGTCGGTCTCGTCGTCGCGCGCGGTGAGCATCAGCACCGGCACCGGGCGCTGGGCCTGCACGCGGCGGCAGACCTCCAGGCCGTCGAAGCCGGGCAGCATGATGTCGAGGATCAGCAGGTCTGGCTGCCAGGCCTCGGCGGTGTCGACCGCGGACGGGCCGTCGCCCGCGGTTTGCACCAGGAATCCCTCGGCGCGGAGCCGGGCCGCGATGGCGTCCACGATCGTCGGGTCGTCCTCGATCACCAGTACTCGACGCTGTGCGCCCGGAGTGGCCGCCGCGGTACCGCTGTGCGAGGTGTGTGTCTGCTCCATCGCCCGCCCCTGAGTGTGCTTTCCGGAACCAGTGGGGTGGTTCCTCGGTCTGCGCATGGTTTGCGATTGACGCTTGAATGATCCGCGTCAGGGAAGCACATTACGGGGACGGACGGTGCCGTCGCTATCCAGGTCGTACGGCGAGGTGCACGGCGTCCGGAACGCCCCGGGCAACGGGGATCTCTTCGGTACGCACGTGTTGGAACCCGGCATTCCGCAAGGTTCCCTCGAATTCCGGAGAGGGCTGCGCCGACCACACCGCGAGGACGCCTCCGGGCGTCAACACCCTTGCGCAGTCCGCCAGTCCGGCCGGTGAGTAGAGGCCCTTGTTGTCCTCGCCGACGGTCCAGCCGGGCCCGTTGTCGATGTCCAGGCACAGGGCGTCGTACGTGGCGGATGTCTCATGGACGTGCGAGACCAGATCGGCCTCGACGATCTCCGTGCGCGGATCGGCGAGGGCGGCCGCGGACAGGGGGGACAGCGGCCCCCCGCGATGCCAGCCGATCACGGCCGGTTCGCGTTCCACGACGGTGATCCGGCCCCAGCGCGGATCCGCCGCGGCGTGTGCGAGCGAGAACCCGACCCCCAGGCCGCCGATCAGTACGTCCGGTTCCGGCCGTCCGTCCAGGGCGTCGTACGCGGCGTCGACGAGCAGCCGTTCCGAGCGGCCGTCGGAGGTGTCCATCAGGAAGCACCCGTTGGCGATGATCTGCAAGAGCTCGCCGTGCCTGCGCAGTACCACCTCCCCGTAGGGTCCCTCGCGGCGGTCCAGGACTACGGGTGCCGGGTGCGCGGTGGTCATGCGCCCATCCTGCACGAACACGGCTTTGCGGCCACGCGAATTACGGATGGCGGACGGGGCGTGGTACATCACCCGTTCGAGGGCTCCCGGTTCCGCCGGAAACCCGGCGTGGCTCGTGCACTTCATCGGAAAATCCTGTGAATCGTGGCTCGCGTGGTGTCGGTCATAGACAGCGGCCCGTGGGACGCGAAGGGTGGGGGCGAAACGGAAGGAGCACCTCACGGTGGAACCGACCGCGAGGGCCGCGACGACGGCCTCGCCCACGCCCCCCGGCACGTCCCTTCCGCACGATCCCGGCCCGCCGTCCCCCGAGCTCGCCGGCCTGCTGGACGGAGTGCCTCGCCAGCGCGGCCCCGTCGCGCACGCCGCCCCCGCGGCCGTGCCCCTCCCGGCCGACGTGCCGAGCGCGGACGCACCGGCCCCCGGCCGGCCCCTCCCCGGTACTCGCCACCTCCCTGCCCTGCGCCCCTGGCGGCTGCTGCCCACCCCCACCGGCACGCCGTACACCTTCGGCTACGCGGCCCTGCTCACGCTCACCTCGCTGTTCGCCGCCAAGGCCGACCCCGGGGTCGTGCACACCCTTTACCAGGCGTCCAGCACCGATGTGGCCCACCTCGTGCGCACCCCGGTCCTGGTCCTGGTGGCGAGCGCGCTGTGGATCGCGGGCGGGCTCCTGTCGCCGTACGCCGTCTGCTTCCTGGTCGTCCTCACGGCGCTGGAGCGGCGCACCGGCGGGGCGCGGGCCCTCGGTGTCTTCCTGCTCGGACACGTGCTCGCCACCCTCGCCACCGAGGTCCCCGTGGGGCTCGCGGTCCTGGTGGGACACCTGCCCGACAGCTCCCTGCACCGCCTCGACTACGGCATCAGCTTCGGTGTCGCCACCAGCACCGGCGCGCTGGCGGGGCTGCTCACGCCCTGGCTGCGCTGGCCCCTGCTCGTCCTGTTCGGCGGGATGGTCCTGCAGGACCTGATCGCGTTCACGGACCCGATGACCAACTGGGGTCACCTGATCGCGCTCACGATAGGCATCGCGACCTGGCCGCTGGTCCGGCGCGGACGGGCGGCCCACGAGGCTTCGGCGCGCGGCTAGGAGGCTCTCGCCGCCGCCGCATCCCTTCGCCGGTGCGGAGATCCGCAGGCCACGCTCCCCCACCGGCGGCGTGCCGTGC
>NZ_JBHYKH010000336.1:0-5363 GCF_042741275.1 Streptomyces sp. NPDC058964 | reverse complement strand
GACACCACCCGCTCCCAACCCCCCCCCCCCGGGGTCGTGCGGGGGGGGCCTCGCGCGGGTGGCCGCGGCCGCCCCCGCGGGCCGCTGAGCTTCCGGAAGAAGACCTCGCCGTCGCCCCTCGGCCGGCCGTCGGGGGCGAGGCGGGTGCATCGGCATCCGGTGCACTGCTGCCACGCGTGCGCTTCTCACGGATCTGTCCCCGCTCGCGGCTCCGGCCCCGCGGTGTCGTGCCGCCTTGCATCCGGCGGCAGTTGTCGACGCCCTCCCGTGAACGCTTTCGCGGTGAGCGCGGGAACCGCTCGGGCATAACGGCGTGCCGTCCCTGGTTTTCCCAGGTGGAACAGGGTGATTCGGTGATCGCTCAGAGCGAACACGCCCAGGGGAACATTCGGGGGCTCACGTGCATTGAGTCGGCATAGCTCAACTTGACTGCCGAAGGGGAGATCATGGCTGCTGAGTCCACGGCGTTCACACCGCTCACTCTGCCCGTGCTGCCGCTCGACGACGAGGTCGTGCTGCCCGGGATGGTGGTTCCGCTGGACCTCAACGACGCCGACGTACGGGCCGCGGTGGAGGCCGCCCAGGCCGCCGCCCGCTCGGAGCCCGGAAAGCCGAAGGTTCTCCTGGTGCCGCGCATCGACGGGACGTACCCGGGCACCGGCGTGCTCGGCACCGTCGAGCAGGTCGGCCGGCTGGCGGACGGTGACCCGGGCGCGCTGATCCGCGGCCGCGGCCGGGTGCGGATCGGTGCCGGGACCACCGGACCGGGTGCGGCGCTGTGGGTCGAGGGCACGCGTATCGACGAGCAGGTGCCCGAGCCGCTGCCGGGGCACGTCACCGAACTGGTCAAGGAGTACAAGGCGCTCGCCACCGCCTGGCTGCGCAAGCGCGGTGCCTGGCAGGTCGTCGACCGCGTCCAGGCCATCGACGACGTCTCCGCGCTCGCCGACAACTCCGGCTACTCGCCCTTCCTGACCACCGAGCAGAAGGTCGAACTGCTGGAGACCGCGGACCCGGTCGCCCGCCTCAAGCTGGCCACCCAGCACCTGCGCGACCACCTCGCCGAGCAGGACGTCGCCGAGACCATCGCCAAGGACGTCCAGGAGGGCGTCGACAAGCAGCAGCGCGAGTTCCTGCTCCGCCGTCAGCTGGAGGCCGTCCGCAAGGAACTGCGCGAGCTGAACAGCGAGAACGGCAAGGATTCCGCCGAGGAGTCCGACGACTACCGCGCCCGCGTCGAGGCCGCCGACCTGCCGGGGAAGGTCCGTGAGGCCGCCCTCAAGGAGGTCGACAAGCTGGAGCGGGCGTCCGACCAGTCGCCCGAGGGCTCCTGGATCCGGACCTGGCTCGACACGGTCCTCGAACTCCCGTGGAACGAGCGGACCGAGGACGCGTACGACATCCAGGGCGCCAAGGCCGTGCTCGACGCCGAGCACGCCGGTCTGGAGGACGTGAAGGAGCGGATCACCGAGTACCTGGCGGTGCGCAAGCGCCGCACCGACCGCGGCCTGGGCGTGATCGGCGGCCGGCGCGGCGGTGCCGTGCTGGCCCTCGTCGGCCCGCCCGGCGTCGGCAAGACGTCGCTCGGCGAGTCCGTGGCGCACGCCATGGGCCGCAAGTTCGTCCGGGTCGCCCTCGGCGGCGTCCGCGACGAGGCCGAGATCCGCGGTCACCGCCGTACCTACGTCGGCGCGCTGCCCGGCCGGATCGTGCGGGCGATCAAGGAGGCCGGGTCGATGAACCCGGTCGTCCTCCTCGACGAGATCGACAAGGTGGGCTCCGACTTCCGGGGCGACCCGGCCGCCGCCCTGCTGGAGGTCCTCGACCCGGCGCAGAACCACACCTTCCGGGACCACTACCTGGAGGTGGAGCTGGACCTGTCGGACGTCGTCTTCCTCGCCACCGCCAACGTCCTGGAGGCCATCCCCGAGGCACTGCTCGACCGTATGGAGCTGGTCCGCCTGGACGGCTACACCGAGGACGAGAAGGTCGTCATCGCCCGGGACCACCTGCTCCCGCGCCAGCTGGAGCGGGCGGGGCTCGGCGAGGACGAGGTGACCCTCGACGAGAGCGCGCTGCGCAAGCTGGCCGGCGAGTACACCCGGGAGGCGGGCGTGCGCACCCTGGAGCGGTCCATCGCCCGGCTGCTGCGCAAGGTCGCGGCCCAGCACGAACTGGGCGAGCGGGAGCTGCCGTTCACCATCACGGACGGCGACCTGCGGGCCCTGATCGGCCGGCCGCACCACGTGCCCGAGTCCGCGCAGGACCCGGCCGAGCGCCGTACGGCGGTCCCCGGCGTGGCGACCGGCCTCGCGGTGACCGGCGCCGGTGGTGACGTGCTGTTCGTGGAGGCGTCCCTCGCCGACCCCGAGACCGGCGCGGCGGGCCTGACCCTGACGGGCCAGCTGGGCGACGTGATGAAGGAGTCGGCACAGATCGCGCTGAGCTTCCTGCGCAGCCACGGAGCCGAGCTGGAGCTGCCGGTGGCCGACCTGAAGGACCGGGGCGTGCACATCCACTTCCCGGCGGGCGCGGTCCCCAAGGACGGCCCGAGCGCCGGCGTCACGATGACCACGGCCCTCGCCTCGCTCCTGTCCGGCCGGCTGGTCCGCACGGACGTGGCGATGACGGGCGAGGTCTCGCTGACCGGCCGGGTGCTCCCGATCGGCGGTGTGAAGCAGAAGCTGCTGGCAGCGCACCGGGCGGGTGTCACCACGGTGGTCATCCCCAAGCGCAACGAGCCCGACCTGGACGACGTTCCCACCGAGGTGCTGGACAAGCTCGACGTCCACACCGTCACGGACGTCCGCCAGGTACTGGAGCTGGCCCTGGTGCCGGCCACGAACGGCGCGGAGCCGGAGGTTCCGGTGGCGGCGTGACGGACGTCATCGGATGAAGGGAAGGCCCGGGTCCCGTGAGGGAGGCCCGGGCCTTTCCCCTACCGGACGACCACCCCACGACCACCCCACGGTCACCCCACGACCACCCGACGACCGCCGACGACAGAAAAGGCCCTTGCCGAAGAGCAGATGAAGCCTTTCCGAGGGAAAGGTGTACAACTCTTCGCCCCCCTCCTCGGTCGAACTGACGAACAGACGGCATTTGGCCGGCCGTGTGACCGTGTGCAATCCCGTGGGGGGAAAGCCTTGTCCGTGATCATTCGTCGGTTGTGCGGTGTCGTGCGCGTACGCGGGACGACCGACCTGCTGCTCGTACTCCTGCTCGGCGCGGGGTTCGCGGCGCTTCCCGTCTTCGCGCTGCTGCCCTCGGTGCGCTGGTTCGCCGTCGCGTCGGCCGTGACCTACGTCGTGGACGAGGTGCTGCACACCCGGGCGCCCGGCTTCGTCCGCCGTCTGGCGACGCTGCAGCTCAACCGCACCATGCGGTTCGCCATCCGGACGGTGATGCTGCTCGCGCTGGCCAGCCGGACCGGCGCGCCGGACCGGGTGCTGGTCACCGCGCTGGCCGTCTTCAGCGCGCACTTCGCGCTGGTGATGCTCTACTCGGCGGTGCACCACGCCATCCGGCTGCGCCGGGTGATGCCGCTGGTGGCGCGCAACCTCGACCTCGGTGCGCTGGGCGTTCCGCAGCGCCCGCCCGCGATCCTGTACCGGCGCTTCCTGCGCAAGCTGCTCCACCTCGACATACCGGCCCACGCGGGACTGCTCGCCGCACTGGTGGCCGGGTCCTGGTACCCGGCGGACGCCGGCTTCGGGCTGACGACGGGACTGTCCGTGGCGGCCGTGCTGGCCCTGCTGGGGCAGTACCGCCGGGTCCGCCGGATGCCGGTCAGGGACGACGTGTTCGCCGAGGTCAACCGGCAGCTCGCGGCGCACCGGCCCGAGGTCGCCCTGTACTTCAGCTTCGCCTCGGTGTCCCGGGACTTCATGTACCAGGTCAACATGTGGATCGAGACGCTGGAGGGACTGGACCTGCGCCCGGTGATCGTGCTGCGCGAGCGGGCCTCGTTCCGCCATCTGAGCCGCACCCGCATCCCGGTGGTCTGCGTGCCCAAGGCCGACGACCTGGCCGAGCTGGAACTGTCCGGCGTCCGGGTGGTTCTGTATCCCGGCAACGCGGGCAAGAACGTGCGCATGCTGCGCGTGGCCGAGGCGAAGCACGTCTTCATCGGCCACGGCGACAGCGACAAACTCGCCAGCAGCAACCGGGTGAGCAAGGTGTACGACGAGATCTGGGTGGCCGGCCGGGCGGGCCGCGACCGCTACCGGCGCGTACGGCACGCCATCAGCGACGAGGCCATCGTCGAGGTGGGCCGGCCCCAGCTGGCGCCGATCCGGCTGCACGCCGACCACACCCCGGGTCCGCTGCCGACCGTCCTCTACGCCCCCACCTGGGAGGGCTGGAGCGACGACGACTGCCACACCTCGCTGATCCCGATGGGCGTGACGCTGATCGAGCGCCTCCTCGAGGAGAGCGTGCGCGTCGTCTACAAGCCGCATCCGCTCACCGGCAAGCGCTCGGCCGAGGCGGCGGAGGCGGACCGGGCCGTGCGGGAGCTGCTGCGGGCCGACAACGAGCGGCGCGGGGCGGCGGAGGCGGAGGCCGCCGTGGCCGCCGCCGCGCCGCGGCTGCGGGAGATCCGGGCCCGCCTGGACGAACTGGCCGGACGCCAGGGCGGCGACGACGCCCAGCAGATCCGTGACGCGCGGCTGCCCGACCTCGACGGCGCGGCCGAGTGGCAGGAACTGCACGCCGAGTGGCACCGCCTGTTCTGGGAGAGCCGCGGCCCGGTCCGGCACCACGTCGTCCTCAGGCAGCTGCCGACGCTGTACGAGTGCTTCAACCAGGCGGACATCCTCGTCAGCGATGTCTCCTCCGTGGTCGCCGACTTCGTCGCCAGCCTCAAGCCGTACGTCCTGACCAACGCCCACGACCTGCCCGACGAGGAGTTCAGGGCCGCGTACACCACCGCCGGCGGCGCCTATCTGCTCGACCGGGAGTGCGCACGGCTGCCGGAGATCCTTCGCTCGGTCCGCGAGCCGCGGCACGACCCGATGGCCGCGGAGCGCCGCGCGCTCAAGGAGTACGTCCTGGGTCCGGACCACCCCACCTCCATGGAGCGGTTCAACGCCGCCGTCAACGTGCTCGCCGACCGGGCCGCGGCGGAGCGGGAGCAGGACCGGCCGGCCGGCCCGCAGGACATCGTTTTCCCGCAGCAGCGGACCGCCTCGGCGGCCGGTGACCTGCCCGTGGATCCGAAGGGCCTCGTCGGCTGAACGGCCCCAGGCCGGCCGCACGTACCGGGACACCCGGCGGCACGCCCCCCGCGCCCGGGGGCGGCGCCCGGGGCGCGGGGCGGGTAAAAAAAAAAAGAACACCCACCAAAAAGAACAACTAAAGGT
>NZ_JBHYKH010000335.1:0-9945 GCF_042741275.1 Streptomyces sp. NPDC058964 | reverse complement strand
GGCCAGCAGCAGGGCCTGGAGGTTGGACTGGGTGCCGCCGGAGGTGAAGACGCCGTCGGGGGGGGGGCGGCCGGGGCGGGGGGGGGGGGGCCCCGCGCAGGTTTGGAGGGGCGGGGGGGGGGGGGGCGGGCCGCGGCCCGCGGGGGGGGGGCCCGTTGGGGCCGGGGGGGCCCCCCGGGGGGGGTGGTGGTGGTCGGGGCCGGCTCCCACCCCCACGGCCCGGCCACCCGGCGGGGTGTCGTCCTGCCGGGCGGTCCCGAGCACCAGCCGGACGACGTTCGGCACGTCCGCCAGGTCGCGGGTGCCGGCCCCGGCACCGGTGCCGAGCAGCCGCAGGGCGGGCATCCCGCCCCACCCGGTGCACAGCGAGAGGACGAGCGCCACTCCGGTCGGGGTGGCCATCTCGTACGGGAACGCACCCGACTCGGCCGGTGCGCCGTGGTCGGCCAGGAGCCGCAGGACGGCGGGCGTCGGGACGGGGATCGAGCCGTGGGCGCTGCTGGTCCGTCCGCTGCCCAGCACCAGGGGTGTGGCGGTGGCGGTGCCGACGGCCAGCTCGTGCACGGCCGCGCAGACGCCCACCACGTCGGCGATCGCGTCGAGCGCGCCGACCTCGTGGAAGTGCACGTCGTCGACGGGGATCCCGTGCACGGCGGCCTCGGCCCGCGCGAGGCGGGTGAACACCGAGTGGGCGCGCTCGCGCACGGGCCCCGGGAGCGCGGCCCCGGAGAGCATCGAGCGGATCTCCTGCCAGGTGCGGTGCGGCGGGCCGGGGTCGGTGTCGACGTGGACCTTCGTCGCGGACAGGCCGCAGCGCCGGACCCGTTCGGTACGGATCCGGGCACCGCCGGGGACGACCGCGTCGACGGCCCGCTGAACGGTGCCGGGCGACGCCCCGGCGTCCAGCAGCGCACCGAGCAGCATGTCCCCGGCGACCCCCGAGGAGCAGTCGAACCAGGCGGAGACGGGGGCGCTCATGAGACCACCGGCTCGGGCCGGGGCGTGCCGGGGGCGGACGAGGCCGGGGCCGCGGTCGTCCGGCGGACCATGCGGGCGGCGGCCACCGCCGCCCCGAAGCCGTTGTCGATGTTGCACACGACGACGCCCGGACCGCAGGAGTTGAGCATCGTGAGGAGGGGGGCCACGCCGCCGAAGGAGCTGCCGTAGCCGACGCTGGTCGGTACCGCGACGACGGGTGCCGAGACCAGACCGGAGACCACGCTCGGCAGGGCGCCGTCCATGCCCGCGACGACGATCAGGCAGTCGGCCGCGTCCAGCCGGTCCCGCACCGCGAGCACCCGGTGGATGCCGGCCACCCCGACGTCGCGCACCAGCTCGGCCCCGCAGCCGAACTCCCGGGCGACGAAGGCCGCCTCCCTGGCCACCGGTTCGTCGGTGGTGCCGGCCGTCACCACCAGGACCCGGCCGCGCGGGGCCGGTGGTTCGCCCAGGGCCGCGCAGCGCGCCTCCCGGTCGGTGCGCAGGCCGTCCGGGAAGGCCGCGGCGAGGGTGTCCAGGGCCTCGTCGGACAGCCGGGTCGCCAGGGCGGAGCGCCGCCCCGGCTGCCGCAGGAGCTCCTCCAGCAGGGTGACGATGTGGGCGGGCTTCTTGCCCTCGCCGTAGACGACCTCGGGGTCGCCGGTGCGCAGGGCCCGGTGGGTGTCGAGGCGGGCGAACCCCAGGTCCCTGACCCCGCCGGAGAGCGGGCCGGCGACCAGCCGGCCCAGCGCCTCCTCGGGGTCCCTCGTCCCGGCGGACACCTGGCGCAGCAGCTCCCGTACTTCCTCGCGGTCCATCGCTCAGCCCTTCGCGATCTCGTTGAGGGAACCGGACCGGAAGCCCCGCGGGTCGACCTCCACGGAGGCGAACCCGGTGGCCAGGACGGCCTCCAGCACGCCGGCGCAGGCCCGGACGGCGGGCACGGCCGGCCGGTCGACCTGGATCAGGGCGCGTTCGCCCAGGTCACGGACCCTCAGGTGGTAAGTGGCGATCCCGGCCCGGTGCAGCCCGTCGCGGAGGGCGCTCTCGGCGGCCTCGACCCGGGCCAGCCGCTCGCGGGTGATGGCAAGGCCGAAGGCGACCCGGCTCGACAGGCAGGGCGACGCCGGTTTGTCCCAGGTCGGCAGCCCCCAGGCCCGGCCGGCCGCGCGGACCTCGGCCTTCGTCAGGCCCGCGTCGGCCAGCGGGGTGACCACTCCGCGCCGTGCGGCCGCCCGGATACCCGGGCGGTGCGGGTCGGCGAGGTCGTCCGCGTTGGTGCCGGTGGCGACGTGGGCGAGGCCCTCCGCCGCCGCCACCTCCAGCAGCCGGCCGGTCAGCTCGTCCTTGCAGAACCAGCAGCGGGACCGCGAGTTCTCCCGGTAGCCCGCCACCTCCAGCTCACGGGTCGTCACGAAGGTGTGCCGGGCACCGAGTCCGGCGGTGATCTCCTGCACGGCGTTCCGCTCCCGCCGCGAGAGGCTCGCCGAGTCCCCCGTGGCGGCGAGGACCCGGTCCGCGCCGAGGGCTCGCACGGCCGCCGCGAGGAGCAGCGCGGAGTCCGCGCCGCCGGAGAACGCCACCACCACGGAGCCCAGCGCGAGCAGCCGGCGGTGCAGGTCGTCGAGGCGCGCGGCCGGGACCTCGGTCCCGGTGTCCGCCCCCGCCGGGGGGGACGTCGGCAGCGGCATGGCGGTCACTCGATTCCCAGGGCGGACATCATGGGGCGCAACTTGGCGCAGGTCTCCGCGTACTCGGCCTCGGGGTCGGAGCCGGCCACCAGGCCGACCCCGGCGTACAGCGAGGCGGAGGAACCGTCGAGCAGGGCGGAGCGGATGGCGACCGCGAACTGGCCCTGTCCCGAGGGGTCGGCCCAGCCGACCACGCCCGCGTACCAGCTGCGGTCGAACCCCTCGTTGTCCTGGAGCCAGCTCAGCGACTCGGCGCGGGGATGGCCGCCCAGCGCGGGTGTCGGGTGGAGCAGTTCGACGAAGTCCAGGATCCCGGCCGTGGAGCCGGGGGCGAGGGCGCCGCGGACCTTGGTGGACAGGTGCTGGACGTTGGTGAGCTTGACGACCGCGGGCGGGGTCTCCACCTCGACGTCGGCGCAGGAGGTGCCGAGCGCGTCGCGGAGCATCTGGACCACCACGTCGTGCTCGTGCTGGATCTTGGGGCTGTCGACCAGTTCCCGCTCCAGCTTCGCGTCCTCCTCGGGGGTGGTCCCGCGAGGCGCGGTGCCGGCCAGGCCCAGCGCGTGCACGGCGCGGTCCTCGACACGTACGAGGTATTCGGGGGTCGCGCCCAGGAAGGTGTACTCCTCCTGGTCCACCGCGAAGACGGTGGTGCCGGGGTTGGCCTCGCGCAGCCGGTGCACCGTGTCCGGCACGTCGAAGGGCGTGGACGCGGTGACCCGGACCTCGCGGGCCAGCACCAGCTTCTCGAAGAGGCCGTCATGGATCCGGCCGGTCGCCCGGCGGACCAGCCCCTTCCAGTCGTCGGCGCCGGGGAGTTCGACGCTGGTGTGCGTGCGGCCGGCCGCCGGGAGCGGGGGCCGGTGCCGGGGAACGGCGGCATCGCGCAGGCACCGCTCGGCGAGCTCGGCGAGTCCCTCGGCGAGCTGCTCGGGGTCGCTGTCGTGCATCAGGGCCGCGTTGAGCCGCAGTTCGGCGGGGGCGGCCCGGTGGGCCGTGACCGGCTCGGGAACGGCGGAGCGCACCTGGAGGGCGGGCACCCACAGCAGCGCGTCGGGGAGCGTGCCGCCCTCGGGCGTGCTGTCCGGGCTGAACGCGAACCCGCCGATCGCCAGGGGCCCTTCGCCCCCGGGCAGCCCGGCGACCTCCGTGCCGCCGGAGACGAGGTCCCGGGACAGGGCCGCCCAGCTCTCGCGGACCGACGCCATGCGCCGCTCGCCGCGCCCGCGCAGGTCGCGGGCCGATCCGATGGCCACGACGGAGCCGCGGTCCCAGGCCGACTGCCACAGGAAGGAGCGGGGCGTGCTGCGCCGGCCCCGGCTCCAGACCGCCACGGGGTCGGCGACCATGAGGGGCTTGGCCCAGCTGACGAGCGCCAGGCGCCGGGTCTCGCGGACCCGGTCGAGGGCGTGCCGGCACAGGGCGAGCAGGCTCTCCCGCTCGGCGTGGTCGAGCACCGGGGACAGGTGCTGCGTGGGCGCCGCCGCCGGGGCGGTGCTGGTCGACACGGTCAGTACACCCCTTCCACGGGAGTAGCGCCGCCGTCCGCGGTGAGGGGCTGGATGTCGGCGAGACCGTCCTGCGGGTAGCCGCCCGCCGGGGCGATGCGCAGCACCGAGTCGCGCTCCAGGGTCCAGGGCAGCAGCAGATCACGGGAGACGAGGCTGATCCGGGCCTGCCCGCGCTCGCCGTGGCCGACCTCCCTGGTGGTGTCCTCCGGGTCGACGACCTTGACGCGGCTGAAGGGGTGGAAGGGCACGAAGACGCAGCCCTCGTCCTCCTGTCCGGCGCTCCTCGGGCGCTGCGGGGCGATGCCCATCATGGTGTTGCCGTACAGGCCCACCACCGCCGCGTCCGGGAAGACCTCCTCCTCCAGCAGGCGCAGGGTCTCGGGGCTGACGCTGGTGCCCGCCCAGATGATGCCGCGCACCTTGCGCTGCACGAGGTCCAGCAGCCTCTCGTCGGCGGCCAGCGCCTCCAGCACGGGCGGGGTGGCGAACAGCACCGAGACCGGCTGGGTGGTGAGCACGTCCTCGGCCTGCGCCAGGATGTGCCGGACGTAGCGGGCGGCCTCCTCGCCCCGGCCGGCCTTCACGCTGCCCTTGACCCAGCGCGGGTCGAAGTCGATGAAGTGGCAGAAGGTGCGGCGCAGTTGGGCCAGCAGGCCGATGGACCGCCCGACGATGTGGGGTCCGGTCGGGCCCAGGTGCAGCCAGTGGCCCTCGCCCTCGCCGGGGACACCGTGCTCGGCGAGGACCTCGCTCACCCACAGGACGCCCTTGCGGCGCGAGAGCGACTCCACGATCCGCTTGGGCCGCCCGGTGGTGCCGCCGCTGTCGAACACCTGGAAGTCCCAGGCGTCCCGGGCGGTGCCGGCCGGGACCAGGTCGTCGACGGATATGTCCCGCCACTCCTCGCTGACGTCCGGGAAGCGGCCCAGGTCGTCCCAGGTGCGGATGTCCGTCAGCGGGTCGAAGTCCAGCTCAGCGGCGCGCTTCACCCAGTACGGCGACCCGGTCTCCGGGGAGAAGTGCCACCGCATCGCGGCGCGGACGAACTCCTCCGGACCGAGGTCGGCGGTGAACGGCTCGACCGGTTTCTCCATCATGTTCCTCCTCCGTCGGCGGTGGGTCAGACCTGGGCCAGGGAGCGGGCGCGGGCCGCGGGCAGCGTCCGCCCCACGGCCTCCACCACGGGCTTGAGCCGGCCCATGAGGGCGCCGAACTGCTCCTCGGAGAGCGCCTGGGCGCCGTCGCACAGAGCCTTGCCCGCGTCGGTGTGCACGTCGATGAGCAGTCCGTCGGCGCCGCAGGAGGCGGCCGCCAGGGACATCGGCCCGACCAGGTGGGGGCGGCCGGTGCTGTGGCTGGGGTCCACGAGGACCGGCAGGTGGGTGAGGCGCTTGGCCTCGGCCACGGCGCTCAGATCCAGCGTGAAGCGGGTGCTGCGGTCGTAGCTGCGGATGCCGCGCTCGCACAGGACCACGTTCTCGTTGCCCGCCTGCATCACGTACTCGGCGGCCAGCAGCCACTCCTCGATCGTGGCCGACATCCCGCGCTTGAGCAGGACCGGCCTGCCCGACGCCCCGGCCGCGCGCAGCAGTTCGAAGTTCTGCATGTTGCGCGTCCCGATCTGGAGCATGTCGCTCTCCTCGGCGACACACTCCACATCGCCCGGGGTGACGACCTCGGTGACCACCGGCAGACCCGTGCGCCTGCGCTGCTCCGCCAGCAGCGCCAGGCCCGCGAGACCCATCCCCTGGAAGCTGTAGGGGGAGGTGCGGGGCTTGAAGGCGCCGCCGCGGATCATGACGGCGCCGGCCGCGACGACGGCGTCCACCGCGGCGAACATCTGGTCCCGGCCCTCGACCGCGCAGGGTCCGGCGATCACCACGAATCCGGTCCCGCCGATCACGGCCTCACCGGCCGGTCCTACCTTCACCTCGGTGTTCTCCGCGCGGAACTCACGGCTGGTGAGCCGCTGCGCCCCCGCGACGAGGACGACACGGTCGACTCCGGGCGCCTTCTCCACGGCCGACACGAGTTCCGGCGTCCCGCTCTCCTCGGTGATGAGCAGCGAGATGTCGTCCAGCGCGCTGGACACCGCGGACACGCCTTGTTCCCGGAGAATTCCGGAGACGGACTCCAACTCTTCGCGGGTGGCCCGCGGACGCATTGCCACGATCATGGAAAGCCTTCCAAAGGGGCTGGCACGCGGGATCTGCTCCCGATTGCGAATCGAGGCTAACCACGGCACGGCGCCCGGGGCAGAGGGCTGGCAGCATGCTGCCAACTTCCCTTGGAAATATCGCGTACTCGGCTCTGACGTGCTGTGATCACCCGGCAGCCTGCTCGCGAAGGCGGCTGTCCCACAAGGCGATTGAGGGAGCTGACCGTGAATATCGTCGACATCAGCCAGGGTTGGTACGAGGGAATGCCGTCCTATGACGCGCCCTGGTATCCGGAATTCGGGGTGCGCAAGGCAATGTCGCCCGAGACCGACCCCTCGGGAATAGGCCGGACATTCTCCGACCTCCAGATTTTCCCGCACAACGGCACGCATGTGGAGTCGGGTTACCACTTCTTCGCGGACCGCGAGAAGATCGACGAGGTGCCGTTGGAGACCTTCGCCGGCCGCGCCTGCGTCGCGGACCTCTCCCACAAGCGGGACCTCGACCCGGTCACCGGCGAGGACCTGGAGAAGGCGCTGGACGGGATCTGGCAGCGCGGCGACCGGCTGCTGGTGCGCACCGACCACCCCAACCGCTACCTGGGCCGCGAGGACTACTGGGACAAGCCGCCGTACCTCACCGTCGACGCCGCGGACTGGATGGTGGACAACGGTGCCGTCCTGGTCGGCATGGACTGCATCACCGAGCGGCCCGACGACCGCAGCGGCCAGGTGCACCGACGGCTACTGTCGGCCGGCATCCCGATTCTGGAGAACATCCAGAACCTCGACCGGATCACCGAGCCCGTCGTCCAGTTGATGGCCCTGCCGGTCAAGATCGCGGGTGTCGAGGCCGCCCCGGCCCGTGCCGTCGTCTTCGACGGATGGCCCTTCTGAACACGCCCCGGGACACTCTTCCGGACAGGGAGTTTTCGTGACCGGCGATCTGACGACCGTTTCCCTCACCAGGGTCGCAACGACGACCGAAGCCGCGGTCGACGAGGCGCTGGACCTCCTGGGCGACCCCTTGCGGGACGTCGGCAAGGGCGACCGTGTGGTCATCAAGCCCAACATGTTCCAGCGCAAACCGGGGTTCAGGACCAGCCCCGAGCTGCTGCTCGCCGTGGCGGCGCGGGCGTCGGCCCGCGGGGCCGAGGTCTACGTCGCCGAGCGCACACACGTCCTCAAGGAGATCCTCGACGGGGCCCCCGTCCACCGCTACGCGAAGGTGGTCAGCTTCGACGACCGGCCGCTGCGCGTCACGCAGGTGCCGGGGGCCACGTCGCTGCGCGTGCCCATCGCGATCCCGGACCTCGTGCTGGACTGCGACTTCTTCATCGGGGCACCCCAACTGCGCACCCACTCCAGCGTGGTGCTCACCAACGCCATGAAGAACCTGGTGGGCCTGCTGCCGGGATTCACCACGCGCATCGTCCACATGGCGGGGGTCGAGGAGGCCATCGTCGACCTCAACCTGCTGCGCCCGCAGCACCTCGTGGTGTGCGACGCGACGAACGTCATCGAGGGCAACTACCCCATGGAGGGCTCCCTGCGGGAGATCGGCCTCGTCGCCGCCTCGCGCAACGCGGTCGCCATGGACGTGACGATGGCGGCGGTCGCGGGCGTCGGCTCCTGGGAGCTGGCCTATCTGCGCGACGCCCACGAGCGGGGCCTCGGGCCGATCGACCTCGCCGACGTGGACGTGCGCGGGACACCGGTGGAGGACGCCGCGTTCAAGATCCTGCGCGCCCCGGTGGACCTCACCCCGCCCCGGGAGGGCATCCACGTCCACGCGGAGACGGCGTGCGAGGACTGCCGCCGCTGGGTGGCCGCCGCGATGCACCGGCTGCGCGACGACCTGCTCGTGTTCCCGGGCGAGTTGACGATCCTCTCCGGACCGATGGAACGCCTTCCGGCCCTGCGCGGCACGGCGGTCCTCGTCGGCAACGCGATGTACGAGCACCGCGACGCCGGCGTCTACCTG
Organism: Streptomyces sp. NPDC058964; assembly: GCF_042741275.1. Lineage (NCBI taxonomy): Bacteria > Bacillati > Actinomycetota > Actinomycetes > Kitasatosporales > Streptomycetaceae > Streptomyces > Streptomyces sp. NPDC058964. The sequence continues at coordinate 1,623 of NZ_JBHYKH010000335.1, read as the reverse complement.
GAGGGCTGCCCGCCCCGGGCCATCCAGACCGCGGGGCTGCGGTACGCGATGGGGCACACCGTCACGGAGGCGGAAGCCACCCAGTTCCGGGTCCCGCGCCAGGGCCCGGCCCCGGAGGCGGACGGCGGGCTGTCCGGGATGTCGCTCGAGGAGTGGGTCTGACATGGTGATGTCCATCCCCGTACTGCGGGGCGGGCAGGAGCGCGCCTCGCGCGACTCCCGCATGCTGCACGACGTGAACGGCGACCCGCTCGCCGAGGTTCACGAGGCTCCCGCGCTCCTGGCCGAACTGACCGTGAAGGCCATGCGCCAGGCGCCGCCCATGCCGCTTCAGGAGCGGCTGGCCGTGCTCGCCGAGGCGGGCCGGCTGTTCGCCGAGGCACCCCTGGGCGGCCAGACACCGCAGGAGTACTGCCGGGTCCAGGCGCTGGCCTCGGGCGTACCCGTCGCGGTCGCCCGGCAGACCCTCGCCCGGACGCGCGACGACAGCGCCCTGCTCGGCGAGGTGGTCGGAAGGCAGTCCCCGGCGGGGGCCGGCCGCACGGCCCGCTGGGTGCGCCGCGGTTGCGTGCTCGGCGTCGTGGCGCCCAGCAACCACCCGGCCACCCACGGGGCCTGGCTGCAGGCCGTCGCGATGGGGTACCGGGTGGCGGTACGGCCCGGCGCGCGCGACCCGTTCACCCCGCTGCGCCTGGTGCGTGCGCTGCTCGAGGCGGGCCTCGACCCGCACGCGGCGGCTCTCCTGCCCGGCTCCCACTCGGCGGCGGACAGGCTCGTCCGGGCGGCCGACCTGGCCCTGGTGTACGGCGGCGAGGACACCGTCGCCCGGCTGCGCGGCGACGGACGGGTGCTGGTGCGCGGCCCCGGCCGGAGCAAGATCCTGCTGGACGGCCCGTACGACGAGGAGACGCTCGACCACCTGGTCGCCGAGATCGCCTCGGACGGCGGTGTCCGCTGCACCAACACCACCGCGGTCCTCACCTCCGGCGACCACCAGGCGCTGGCCGAGGCGCTCGCGGAGCGGCTGGCCCGGCTGCCGGTCCACCCGGTCACCGACGACCGGGCGGTCCTGCCGGTACGTCCCCGCAAGGAGGCGGAGGGCCTGCGGGCCGCCGTCGGGCGGGCCGCCCAGGGGGCGCCGGACCTGACGGCCCGCCACTACCCGGAGGGACCTCTGACGCCGGCCGGCCCGGACTCCGTGGCCCTGCGCCCCGCCGTCGTACCGGTGGACCGGAGCGACCACCCTGCGCTCCGTACGGAGCTCCCCTTCCCCTGCGTGTGGGTGGCCCCCTGGCACCCGTCCGAGGGCGTGGGCCCGCTGACCGACTCCCTGGCCCTGACCCTGCTCACCGACCGCGCGTCGCTGGTCGACGAGGCCCTGGAGTCCCCCACCGTCCGCACCGTCCTGCACGGCAGGGTCGAGGGCTGGTGGAAGGACCCGTACCTCCCGCACGACGGCTATCTCGGCCAGTTCCTCAAGGAGGCCCGGGGCTTCGCGGCCGCCTGACCCGGACGCCGCCCGGCCCCGGCGGGGCGGGGGGCGGCCCGGGCCCCGCCGCGGGGGGCACGCGGTGGCCGCGGGCCCGCGCGGGGGGCCCCGCGGCGCGGGGGCGCGGCCGTGGG
>NZ_JBHYKH010000334.1:0-10051 GCF_042741275.1 Streptomyces sp. NPDC058964 | reverse complement strand
GGCGTTCGTGGTGGTGTGCGCGGCGGTGATCGTGCTGCGCTACCGCCGGCCCGAACTGCCGAGCACCTTCCGCACCCCGTGGATGCCGTTCGTGCCCGCCCTGGGCATCGTCTTCTCGGTCTGGCTGATCACGTTCCTGCAGTGGCAGACCTGGGTGCGGTTCGCCGTGTGGTTCGTGGTCGGGTGCGTGATCTACTTCAGCTACTCGTACAAGCGGTCGAAACTGGCGGACCGATAGCGGGCGCGGAACGGCTCGGGCCCGGTCACTCCCCCATGACCAGTCCGTCCTTGGCCGCGCCCCGGCTGAGCACGACGTCACGGATCCGGTCGCGCACTCCGGTCAGGTCGGCGCCGTTGGCGATCGCCGCGTTGAGGTCGACGACACGGCCGGCGTCGAGGTCGTACATCTGCGGAATGAACTCGGCCCGGGTCACCTCCCAGCGCCCGCCGGGCCGGGTGGGCGGAGCGAAGGTGAAGCGGCCGATGGTGGACTGGTTGCCGCGCAGGTCCCGGACACCCTGCTGGTTGTGCGTCTCGCCGGCGATCTGGTCGCCCGTCCCGTAGATCACCCAGGTCCCGTTGATCTTCTCGTAGGCCTGTGGGACGTGGGCGTGGGTGCCGAGGATGAGGTCGAGGTCGGGGCGGCCGCCGGTGCGTGAGGCGGTGAGCCGCCTGGCGAGGGTGAGCTGCTGCTCGTCGGGGTCGTCCTGCCATTCGGTGCCCCAGTGCAGGGAGGCGACCACCACGTCGGCGCCGGCCTTCCGCGCGGCGCGGGCGTCGGCGACGATGCGGCGCTCGTCGATCAGGTCGACGGCCCAGGGCTGGTCCGGCGGAAGCGTGCCGTTCGTGTCGAACGTGTACGACAGCTGCGCGACCCTGGCGGTGCCCGCGGGCAGGATCGTGACGCTGCGGGCCTCGCCCTCGGTGCGCGCCGTCCCGGCGTGCCGCAGGCCCACCCGGTCCAGGGTGTCCAAGGTCCGCCGGATGCCGGCGGCGCCGTCGTCCAGCGCGTGACTGGAGGCGGTGGAGCAGCTGTCGTAGCCGGTCGCGGTGAGCCCGAGGGCGGCTTCCGGCGGGGACCTGAAGGCGGTATAGCCGGTGTAGTCGCTGCTCTCGCCGTAGACGGCCTCCATGTGACACAGGGCCAGATCGGCGGCGGAGACGACGGGTTCGACACCGGAGAGCATCGGGCGGAAGTCGTAGCCGTTGCCGCCGGCGTCGAAGTGGGCCCGGTCGACGACGGAGTTGTCCGGCAGCACGTCACCGGAGGCGACGAGGGTGAATCCCCGGGCGGCGGACGGTGCCGGGCGGCCCGGCGGTGCGGAGCCCTGCCGCTCCTGGGCCTGGCAGGCGGCGGCCGCCGCGAGGAGGGCCGTCAGGGCCAGGGCCACCTGTCGTCTGCGTGCGATCATCAGCTCACCCCAATGTCTTGATATGAACCGAAAGCCATATTTACAGACGAATGGGTAGGAATCCGGAAGCCGCCCCAAACGGTTCCGCCACCCTCATTAACCCGTCCGGTGCGCGGAACGAGGCTTGACGGACCGTTCGTCGAACCGTTCGTCGACGCGATCGACCGTCCGTCGCAGACCCCCGTGCGCACTCTGTCCCGGAGGCGCACCCTGCGGTGCCATACGGCCATGACGGCCGGAACCACCCTCCCGCCCGGGACGACGACCGCCGAGCACGAGCTCGCCGCGCTGCAGCGCGAGCACGGCCGACCGCTCTTCGCACTGCTGCTGCGGCTCTGCGACGGGGACCGGCAGCGCGCGGAGGACCTCGTCCAGGAGACCTTCGTACGCGCCTGGCAGCATCCCGAGGCGCTGCGCGCCGACGACTTCGACTCCGTACGGCCGTGGCTGCTGACCGTGGGACGACGGCTGGCCATCGACGCGCGGCGGGCCCGGCAGGCGCGGCCGCCGGAGGTCTGCGACGCCGTCCTGGAGAACGTGCGGGTGATCGCCGACCACGCCGAACGGTCGGCCGCCATGCTGGACGTCCGCGAGGCTGTGAAGACACTCACTCCGGAGCACCGTGAAGTCCTGGTGCTCGTGTATTTCAGAGGGGCGAGTGTTGCGGAGGCCGCGCAGACCCTCGGAATTCCGCCAGGTACCGTGAAGTCCCGCGCGTACTACGCGCTGCGCGCCCTGCGCCGGGTGCTTCCGGGATATACGGCCGACCTGCGGTGAAACCCAGGCCGACGTAAAGCCTTCGCAAAGCGCCTTGCTGAGGACCACGTTTGAGCAATCAGCTGTCTTCATCCGTGTTCCGGATGGGGCCCTGCCCCAGGCCCGGGTTCGGGCGACGCGCACGCACCGGAGGAAGGCAGGAAGGGATGCTGCACAGAGGTCAAGAGAGCACGGACGGCACCGGCGGCGGTGAACTGACCGTCCCCATGGCGTGGTTGTACGCGGAGTACATCGCCGACGAACTGCTGCGCACCGGCGATCTGATGCCGCCGACATCCTTCGAGTTCCGGGCCGGCCGGGACGCGCTGGCGCTGACCATCTTCCTGTCCGACACCGACGGCGAACTCTCCGGCATCCGGGTCGTCACCCAGCTGGAGACCTGGCTCTCGCTGACGGCGTACGACCAGCCGTGGCAGGACTGGGTGCGCGAGCGCATGGCGCATCTCGCCGCCGAGGCGGCCGGTCCGGGCGGCCCGTCGCCCGACCTGGACCTGGCGGCGGAGGCCTGGCGCTGGCTGGAGGAGACCGAGCTGCTCGCCCCCGACCTGGACGCGGTGCCGGGCGGCGGCACGGTGGTCGGCGAGGACGACGGACCCAAGGTCTGGACACCCGCCTGGCAGCTCGGACTGCCCCTCGGACATCTCGCCATCCATCTTTTTTGATTCACGACCAATCCGCGGGCCCGGCCGCTCCGAACCCCTTGATTACGATTCGGTGTGTGCCTTGAGTGATTCGGCTGTCTGGTGCGTACGGGTGGGAGCAAGGAGTAACCCCACCCACACCCATCGCGAGGATTCGGCATGAGGTCCCTGGAAAGGCATCGCGACGTCGGCGCTTACGCGCTCGGCGTGCTGGACGAGGCGGAGGCCTTCCGCTTCGAGGACCACCTCATGGAGTGCCCTCGCTGCGCGGCACACGTGACCGAATTCGGGCCGACTGCACGGCAGTTGATGCTCTACCGACGAGCCACCCCGCGCTTCGTGCACCCCATGGCCCAGCCCGGCCCGCAGCTGCTCGACCGCCTGCTCGGCAAGGTGGCCGTACGGCACCGGGCGCACCGGCGGCGCTTCCTGTACGGCCTGGCCGCCTCCGTCGTGTTCGCGGTGGTCGGACCCGGAGTCGTGGCCTACACGGCCGCCCAGGAGGACTCGGCCGTCCGGGTCACGGCGGCGACCGACACGAGGTCGGGGGTGTGGGCGCAGGTCACGACCGCGGACGCGGACTGGGGCAGCCAGGTGGAGCTGAAGGTGAAGGACGCCACCGGCCCCCACTCCTGCCGGCTGGTCGTCATCGGCCGGGACGGCTCGGAGCAGGTCGCCGGCAGCTGGACCGAGAACGGCCACGACGCCGCGACGAACACCATGCGGGCGGGCGCCGCGATGCATCCGGACGAGATCGCCCGGTACGAGGTGCGCACGGCCGACGGCGACCGGCTGGTGACGGTCGACGCGGCCGGGTGAGCCGCTTCGGCCGGACTACTTCAGCAGCCGGGACATCCTGCGGTCCGCCAGTGGCCTGCCGCCCGTCTGGCAGGTCGGGCAGTACTGCAGGGAGGAATCGCTGAAGGAGACCTCGCGGATGGTGTCGCCGCAGACCGGACAGGGTTCGCCGGTGCGGCCGTGGACCCGCAGACCGGTCTTCTTCTCCGCCTTCAGACGACCGGCCGCCAGGCCCCGGGAGCGTTCGACCGCCTCGGTGAGCGTGGCGCGCAGTGCCTCGTGGAGCCGGTGGGTCTCCTCGGGGGTCAGGGACGCGGCGAGCTTGAAGGGGGACATCCGGGCCGCGTGCAGGATCTCGTCGCTGTAGGCGTTCCCCACGCCCGCGATCAGGCCCTGGTCGCGCAGGGCGCCCTTGATCTGCCGCCGCTCGTCCCGCAGCAGGGCGGCGAGCCGGGCCTCGTCGAAGTCCGGGGCCAGCGGGTCCGGACCGAGCCGGGCCACCCCCGGCACCTCCCGCGGATCCCGTACGACGTACACCGCGAGACGCTTCTGCGTCCCGGCCTCGGTGAGGTCGAAGCCCGCGCCGGTCTCCAGCGCGACCCGCAGGGCCAGCGGGCCCTTGCCGGGGCGGGGCGGGCCGTCCGGCAGCCGGTCCTTCCACTGCAGCCAGCCCCCGCGGGCCAGGTGGGTCACGAAGTGCAGGCCGGTGTCCCCCTCGATGTCGAGGAACTTGCCGTGCCTGCGCACCCCGGTCACGGTGCTGCCCTCGAAGGCGCCGACGGGAGGGTCGAACGTCTTCAGGACGCTGACGGCGACCGGCAGCACCCGCACGACCTCGCGGCCGACCAGCTGCTCGGTGAGGAAGTCCTTGAGCGCTTCCACCTCGGGGAGTTCCGGCATACGTCCAGAGTGCCATCCGGGGCCGGTGGGGTCAGGTGTGTTCCGGCACCACGAACTCGCACCACACGCACTTCCCGCCGCCCCGCGCCTCCACGCCCCACACGTCGCTGAGCATGTCGACGAGCAGCAGCCCCCGTCCCGAGACCCCCGACTCCCCCGCCTCCCGGCGGCGCGGCAGGGCGCTGGAGGAGTCCGCCACCTCGACGCGCAGGCGCCGGTCGCTGCCGCCGAGGACGCGGAGGGTCACGATCGCGGAGCCCTCGGTGTGCATCAGGGCGTTGGTGATCACCTCGTCGGCGACCAGCTCGATCTCGTCGGCGCGGTCCCCGGCGCCCCAGGCGCGCACCGCGGCGCGGATCAGGTGCCGGGCCAGCGTCAGTGCCTCGGGGTCGCCGGGGGCCACGTGCTGCTGCAGCCGGCCGCCGGGCCGCACGGTGTCCAGGACCCTGCGGCGCAGCAGGAGCAGGGCCACGTCGTCGTCGCCGCCGCGCGCCTCGGCCACCTGGATGAGCCGGTTGGCCAGGCCGCGCACGTCGTCCGGGCCGGAGGTGATGAGTGCCGTGAGGGCCCGCATGCCGTCGTCGAGGTCCGCGCCGGGCTGCTCGACCAGCCCGTCGGTGCACAGCAGCAGGGTCTGTCCGGGGTCGAGTTCGAGGGTGGAGACCGGGTACTCCAGCCGCCCGAACTCCGCGGACAGGCCGAGCGGCAGGCCGCCGTCGACCGGCACCCGGCGGCAGCTGCCGTCCGTCCCGCGGACCAGCGGGTCGATGTGACCGGCCCGGACCACCTGCACCACTCCGGTGGACAGGTCGGCCTCCGCGTACAGGCAGGTGGCGAAGCGGTCGGTGTCGAGTTCGTGCAGGAAGACGGAGGCGCGGGCCATCACGGTGGCCGGGGTGTGGCCCTCGGCGGCGTAGGCGCGCAGCACGATGCGCAGCTGACCCATGACGGCCGCCGCGTGCGTGTCGTGTCCCTGGACGTCGCCGATGACGGCGCCGACCCGGCCGCCGGGCAACGGGATGAGGTCGTACCAGTCGCCGCCGATGTCCCGGCCCAGGGAGCCCCCGGCGGAGGCGGAGCGGTAGCGGACGGCGACGTCGGCGCCCGGCACGCTGGGGATGGTGCGCGGCAGCATCGCCTGCTGCAGGCCCTGGGCCAGGTCCTTCTCCTGCTCGTAGAGCATGGCCCGCTGCAGGCTCTGCGCGATGCTGCTGCCCAGCGCGACCAGGACGGTCCGCTCCTCGTCGGAGAAGCCGCGCCGGTCGTTGTAGAGCAGACCCATGGCGCCGATCGGGCGGGCCTGGGCGATCAGCGGCAGGTAGGCGGCCGAGGTGATGTTCAGGTCGGTGATGTGCGGCCACAGCAGCGGGTACCCCTGGGCGAACTCCTCCCGGGATTCGATGAACCGCGGGCTCAGGGTCCGTACGACTTCGCCCATCGGGTAGGGCTCTTCGATCCGGGTGACCCGGGTGCCGGGCACGAAGCTGCCCTCCGGCCCCTCGGCCACGAGCCGGATCCGGCCGGCCTCCACCAGGCCCATGACCAGGCTCGCCGCGCCGAGGTGCCGTACCCCGTGGGTGTCCTTGAGGACGTCGATGACGTCCTGGACGGTGCGGGCGTGCGAGAGGGCCGCGGTGATGACCTGTACGACACCGGTCTGTCTGCGGACCGCCTCGTCCTGGGCCGCCCGCAGGCTGTTCGCCTCGATGTCCTCGAGTTCCTGCGTGGCGTCCCGGACGATGCCGATGACCCGGCGGGGCCGGCCCGTCCCGTCGCGCCGGATGTAGCCCTGGGTGTGCGTCCAGCGCAGTGTGCCGTCGCGGCAGCGGATGCGGAAGTACGCCCCGTAGTTCTCGCTGCCGTCCTTGATGGCCTGGGACACCACGGCGTCGAGCCGGGCGGCCTCCGGCGGGGGGACCCGGACGGCGAGGGTCTCGGGACGTCCGTCGTACTCCTCCGGGAGGACGTCGAACACCTCGTGGGCCTGGGCGTCCATGTGGAACAGACCGGTGTCCAGGTCCCAGTCGAAGGAGCCCATGCGATTGAGCGCCAGGATCGGATCCGGGTGGGCGGGCCAGTCGTCCTGGACTGACAGGGCGCTCCCTCCCCGATCAGCCATGGGGCCACCTTGCCAGGATTCGCCCGATTCTTCGAGCGGTGCCGGTGCCACGATCGGCCTCAGCCGCCGAAGACGACGGTGGGGCTGTCGAAGATGCTGCCGGTGACGGACGTGACGTCGTCCGGGACCGGAGCTTCGCCGTCGGGCAGGCCGGGGACCTGCGGGACGTTCTCGGGGCCGGTCTGCTCCGCGGTGTCCGGATAGATCCAGGGCTCGGTGAGCGCCGGCTGGTCGGGGAACCACGGCGCCTGGGGCATCGCCGTTGCGGCACCCTGGTCCGGCAGGCCGGTGCCGGGTGGGGCCGCGACGAGGGGAGCGAGCTGGTCGCGGGGTACGACGGTGACCGGTGCCGCCGTGGCGCAGCCCGTTTGCGCCGGGGTGGCGCATCCGGCCGGCGCGGTGCCCGGCACCGTGCCGGTCCGGCCCGGGGCGGCACCGGGACGGGTCTCCTGCGGTTCCGGCCGCGGGCTGCTCGGGGGTTCAGCGGCGCTCTCGGCCGGGGGTACGACGTGGTCGTGCCGGACGTCGTGACCGATCGGGCGTTCGATCCAGCCGTGGTTGCCGAGGTCGACGACGGTGAAGCTGCTGACCACCTGCGGTGCCGGAGTCACCTCGACGACCTCGCCGGGCCGGTAGCCGGACCAGGGCTGCCCGCCGGTGCCGGACCCGCCGCCGGACGCCCGGGGCGGCTTCAGCGGGTTACCGCAGGCACAGCGGACCCGCGGCACTCCGCGGTTGTCGACGAGCACGGCGGTGCCCGCCTGCAGCACGGACTGGAAGCCGGTCGCGCGTCCGTCCCGGTATCCGTGGTCGGTGACCCGGGTGTCGGACCGCAGGACGACGGGCGTCAGAGCGCGCAGATAGCCGGGGACCGCCGCCCGGGTGATGCCTTCAACCCCGGCGAAGGCGCGGCCCCTGGCCGGATCGGCGGCCAGATAGTCGATCTGCCGTTCGACGTCACAGCTGCCTACGCGCGCGGTGCCGCCGTACAGGCCCGGCGTGCCGCCGGAGATGGACCGGCGCCCGCTCAGGGGCACCGAGGCGTTCCGCGCGGGAACGGCCGACTGCGCCGCCCGGGTGACCCGGGCCGGGGCCGCCGCAGCGGTCGCCGTGGAGCCGGTGAAGGGGTCGGGGCCCTGCGCCTCGGCCGGCTGCAGGACGACTTCGGCGCTCGGCCCGGTGTCCTCGGCGCCCTCGCGGGCGCATCCGGCGACGAGGAGCGCCGCCGAGAGCGCGCAGGCCACGACGGTGGTTCCGGTGCGTATCCGCACTGCTTCTCCCAGATCATGTCGGGCAGATCGTCACTGATCCACCAATTGTCTGTTTCACTCGCCCGGGTTACGCAAGTGGAGCGGCGCGGTACACAGAGTGACGGACGCTCCGGCACCGCACGGTCGCGGCGCCACAATGGAGGAAGGAGCGCACGGCCGTGAACTGGTTCACCGCACCCGAGTACTGGTGGAGCCGACTGGTCCTTCAGCGGGCTCTGGCCGGCGTGTACCTCGTCGCGTTCCTGACGGCGGCCCTGCAGTTCCGCGCGCTGCTGGGCGAGCGCGGGATGCTGCCCATCCCCCGCCATCTGCGCCGGACGCCGTTCCGCAGCGCGCCCAGCCTCTTCCACCTCCACTATTCGGACCGCTTCTTCGCGGCGTGTTCCTGGGCGGGCTGTGCCGTGTCGGCGGCGCTGCTCGCGGGCCTGGACTCGCTGCTGCCCCTGTGGGGCGGCATGCTGCTGTGGCTGGTGCCCTGGGCGCTGTACCTGTCGATCGTCAACGTCGGCCAGACCTGGTACGCGTTCGGCTGGGAGTCACTGCTCCTGGAGGTCGGCTTCCTCGCCGTGTTCCTGGGCAACGACGAGGTCGCGCCGCCCGTCGTGGTGCTCTTTCTGCTGCGCTGGATCCTGTTCCGTGTGGAGTTCGGCGCCGGTCTGATCAAGATGCGCGGAGACGCCTGCTGGCGGAAGCTGACCTGCCTTTACCACCACCACGAGACACAGCCGATGCCGGGCCCGCTGAGCTGGTTCTTCCACCATCTGCCCAAGCCGCTGCACCGGGTGGAGGTCGCGGCGAACCACTTCACCCAACTCGTGGTGCCGGTGCTGCTGTTCACTCCGCAGCCGATCGCGACGGCCGCCGCGGCCCTGATGATCGTCACCCAGCTGTGGCTCGTCCTGTCCGGCAACTTCTCCTGGCTGAACTGGATCACCATCGTGCTGGCCGTCTCGGCGCTCCGGATCCCCGGTGCCGCGCCGTCCACGGCCCCGGCCCCGCTCTGGTACGAGATCGCCGTCCTCGCCGTGGGCGCGCTCGTCCTGTACCTGAGCTACCGCCCGGTGACGAACATGATCTCCCGCCGCCAGGTCATGAACCGCTCCTTCGACCCGCTCCACCTGGTGAACACCTACGGTGCGTTCGGCAGCGTCAGCCGGGTCCGGTACGAGGTGGTGGTCGAGGGCACGCTCGACGCCACGCCGCACGAGGGCGCGGAGTGGCGCGAGTACGAGTTCAAGGGCAAACCGGGCGATCCACGGCACTGGCCCCGCCAGTTCGCGCCCTACCACCTGCGCCTCGACTGGCTGATGTGGTTCGCCGCGCTCTCGCCCACGTACGCCGGCTCCTGGTTCGGCGGTCTGGTGGAACGGCTGCTGGAGAACGACCGGGACACGCTGAAGCTGCTCCGCAGCTCCCCGTTCCCGCCCGACGAGCCCCCTCGCTACGTCCGCGCCCGCCTCTTCCGTTACCGCTACACCACCTGGCGGGAACTGCGGGAGACGGGCGCCTGCTGGGAGCGTACGTATGTGCGCGAGTACTTGCCGCCGAGCCGGCTGGCCACGGACGTTCAGCGGTCGTGAGCCCCACCGCCGCGGGGGTGGGATGCGCGGGTCAGGATCCCACCACGGGCAGGGGCGGTTCCGGGCGGCCGCCCTGTGCCTCGGACCATGCCCGCAGCTCATTGGCGCCGACCTCCTCGACCACCGCCTGCAGCGCCTGCCGGGCCGCCGCGTCCCGCTCGGCCTCGGGCAGCAGCAGATAGCGGTCGAGTGCCCGGCGCAGTGTCTCCCGCGCCTGCGCGGCCAGTACCCAGCGCGAGCCGGCGCCGTACAGCTGGCGCATGCCGGTGAAGAAGACGGCGCCGCCCGCGATCAGCGCGGTCAGCCAGGCGGGAGCGTGCAGACCGGCGGCCACGACGGTCACCGACGTGGTCAGGAGCGCGCCCAGCTCGGTGACGTGGTGCAGCCTCCTGGCCCGGTCACAGGTCTTCGCGTAGAACGCCAACTCCCTTCGGGCGAGGGTCAGCAGGGGGTCAGGCTCCGTGGCCCAGGAGGTGTCGGGGACCCTTCTTCGTCTCATCGGCACATCATCGTGGCTGGGCCGGCGCCGGGGAAAGCCCGGACGGTGCGCGGG
>NZ_JBHYKH010000333.1:7500-10078 GCF_042741275.1 Streptomyces sp. NPDC058964 | reverse complement strand
GCCCACCGCTAGCGCCGAGACTAAACGGTGCGGGTACGCCTCGTACAGCATCAGCACCGCGCCCCTCCGGCCCCGCCGGGCGTGGTACTGCGGCGCCCGGAGTTCGGGCAGGTCCGCGTGGACGTCGTCGTCGGGCAGTCCCTCCCAGGCATGCACCAACCGCAGGGGAAGTCCCCTGCGCAAGGCTTCCCGGGCCGCCCAGTCGGCCGCCGCCAGGCTCTCCCGGGAACCGTCCACACCGACCACGACCGGCCGCGACTGCAGCATGGTCGTCACCTCCCACGTCCGCCTGTCACCGCGCGCACGGGGCGCGGCGTCTCGGTCACACCGGCTGGGGCACGATCGCCACCGGGCAGTACGCGTGGTGGAGCAGGGTGTGACCCACCCGACCCAGCTGGAGCCCGAAGTGTCCCTCTCTGCGGTGTGCGCCGACGACCACCAGATCGGCGGCGGCCGAGCGCTGCACGAGGATCCGGCGGGCCGGTCCCTCGACGGAGACGCTGCGTAGCCTGACGCCCGGGTGGTCGCCCGACGCCTCGCGCAGCGCGGTGTCGAGCAGGTCCGAAGCCCTCTCCTCGTGCCGGCGCCCGGCGTCGTCGGCGAGCCCGGGGTGTTCTGCGGTCTCGTGTGCGGGGCAGCGCCAGGCCCGCACGGCGTCGAGGACGGAGCCGCGCACCTCCGCCTCACGGAAGGCGAACCGGACGGCCTCACCGCCGGTTGCCGTGTCCCCCACACCGAGCAGGATCCGGCCGTGGCTGCCGGCCACACCTGCGATGTCGCCCCGGACCACGACGACGGGGCGGTGCGAGCGTGCCGCCACGGCCAGCCCGACCGACCCGAGGAGCAGTCCCTGCAGCTCACCGCGGCCACGCGATCCCGTCACCAGAGCGAAGGCGCTGTTGCCCTCGTGCAGCAGTGTCTCCGCCGGCTCCTCGGGAATGACCTCAGTAGTGACCTTCACGTCCGGTTGGCGCCGTGCGGCGCGCTCTGCCGCGGAGGCGACGATGTTCTCGGCCATCACGCGCTCCGACGGGCGTTCCGTGCCGCTCGATGGAACGGCTCCCTCGTAGCGCTCCCAGAGTGAGGCGTGGACAAGGCGCAACGGCAGTCCGTGGCGAGCGGCTTCGTCCACGGCCCAGTCGACTGCCTGCAGGCTCGAATCCGATCCGTCGACGCCCACGACCAGAGGAAGTGTTGTCATCGTGCCCACCGTCTTTCATCGAGCTGCCGCGTCGGCAGCACGGAATCTCGATCTCACCGTGACACCCGTGGGTGGTCGGCACGCGGAGCTTCCTGACGCTCGTCGGGGACGTTCGGCCCATGCTGGGCCCGCGCCCTGGTGTTCCACCGCGCACGGCGGTGCGGTGAACGAACCGCTGCTCGCGCGTCCCGGGGCGTCGTGGCCCCGTGGGTGCGACGGCTCAGCAGGCGGCCGGCGACATGATCGAGCGTCGCGGTGAGGATCACGGTCAGGGCCACCGCCGCGACCAGCAGAAATGCGAACCGTTCCCAGAACTCCGCTGTGAGGCTCGTACCCACGTTCCTCACCCTCCTTCGGTCGGAGTCGTATCCGCTCACCTCCAGCCAACTCCGAAGACGGTCGCGGCGCATGAGCCGAGCGGTCCTGCTCGTGGTTCGGAGGGTCCCCTCCGTTCCTTGGGCCGAACGCCCCCCTGCCGGGTCCGAGCGACCCGTGGCGCGCACCTTCGCCCGCGCGCACGCTGGAATCGCAGAGCCCGCGTCCGAGGAGGAGAAGACATGCACGGCAGCCCGCACATCGTGAGCGACGTGATGACGCCCACCGTTGTCGCGATCGGTCGCGACGCGCCGTTCAAGGACATTGTCAGGCTGATGGAGCAGTGGAAGGTCAGCGCCCTGCCCGTGCTGGAGGGCGAGGGCCGCGTGGTCGGTGTCGTCTCCGAGGCCGACCTGCTGCCCAAGGAGGAGTTCAGGGACAGCGACCCGGACAGGTTCACCCAACTGAGCCGACTGCCCGACCTGGCCAAGGCGGGCGGGCTGACGGCCGGCGAGCTGATGAGTTCCCCCGCGGTGACGGTACGCGCCAACGCCACCCTGGCCGAGGCCGCACGCGTCATGGCCCGGCTCAAGATCAAGCGGCTGCCGGTGGTCGACGACGTGGACGTGCTCCAAGGCGTGGTGAGCCGTGCGGACCTGCTCAAAGTGTTCCTGCGGGAGGACGAGGAACTCACCGAGGAGGTACGTCACGAGGTCATCGACCACCTGTTCCCCCTCTCCGCCGATCACATACAGGTCGAGGTGTCCGAGGGTGTAGTGGCCCTCACCGGCTGGGTCGACAGCACCGCGCTGATCCCCGTGGCCGAACGTCTGGCCCGAGCGGTCGAAGGTGTGGTGGACGTCCGCTGTCACCTCGCTCAGGCATCGGTGCGGAGTGATCCAAGTTCAGAGACTTGAGGGACTTGATGGACTTTGTCCACCGTGTCCGCCCCGCAGGGACACCGCCCACGGACACGACGGTGTTGGGGCGCCGGCAAAAAACCCCGCCCCGACCACATCCGCGCGAGGGGCTCTGCCCGGGCGCGGAGCGGGCCCAGCCCCC
>NZ_JBHYKH010000333.1:0-7490 GCF_042741275.1 Streptomyces sp. NPDC058964 | reverse complement strand
ACACCGCCCAGGGACACGACGGTGTGCGCGACCGGAAGACACCGGCCGCGCACACCCGTGCGGCTACGGCTGGTCGCCCTGGCTCAGCCGTGCCGCACCGGAATGGTCCTGGTACCCGTCTTCTCCTCCGGGACCGGGACCGTGACGATCAGCACTCCGTCCTTGTACTCGGCCGTCGCCTCATCCCCCCTGGCTCCAGCCGGCAGCCGGACAGAGCGTGCGAACGTCCCGTAGCGGAACTCCGTACGGTGCTTCTCCGTGGTCTCCTCACTGCGCTCGGCCCGCAGGGTCAGAACGCCTTCCGAGACGGTGATCTCGGCATCCTTGGCGGGGTCGATGCCGGGGAGTTCGGCACGCAGCACGTACGCACCGTCCGTCAGGTGCTCTTCGATACGAATGCCATGCAGCCCCGAGGTCATGTGCATCGCGGGAAACCCGGACTCCACCCAGCCGAACAGGTCGGGCAGCGCAGGCCAACCGGGCAGCCGCTCGATCATGCCGCTCATGTTCTCCCTCCTTCCTTGTTCCTCACCCCCAGCGTCTCGCAGCGGAGTTGGATCGGGCGTGGGCCCACCGGCCCCATTCGGGACCCGGTCGACCCAGTGCGAAAGGCTTCGCCGCCTCGCGGGCTCGCCATTCCTGCCGGACGGTCAGTCGTGGGGCACCACGGCGACCGGCGCGGCCGCGTGCCGCAGAACGGTGTGCGTCACCGGGCCGATGTGCGAACCGAGAGCTCCGGCGCGGTGACGGCGGCCCACCACGAGAAGCGAGGCGCCGCGCGAGACGTCCACCAGATGCGCGCCGGCGTCTCCGATCGCGGCCTCCTCCAGCACCTCGACGGCCGGGAACTTCTCCTTCCATGGACGGAGCACGTCCGCCGGCCCGTGCCGCACGTCGGCGGACGGTTCGTTCTGCCGCGTCGAGCCGGCGACACCGGCTGCACCGGCGATGGTGGGGGTCGGAGCGCTCCAGCCGTGGACCACACGTAGCCCGGCGCCACGCCTGGACGCGGCGTTGAACGCGAAATCGAGGACGCGGTCGTCGGGGTCGCTGAGGTCCAACCCCAGGACCACGTCACGGTACGGCCCGGCGCCGAGGGACTCCCCGTCCGACGCGCGAACAAGGACGACCGGCCGCTGCGCCCGTGCCACCACCGCCGACGCCACGGAACCGAGCAGGACACCCGCCACCCTGCCCAGGCCCCGCGATCCGAGCACCAGGAGCTCCGCCTCGCGTGCGGCGGCGACCAGAGCCGGCACCGGTTGTCCGGCGATCCGGTCCGCCCTCACCAGCAGGCCGGAGTGACGATGCGCCAGCCGGGTCTGCGCCTCGGCCAGCAAGTGAGCGGTCCGGTCCGCTCCCGGCGGTGGCACCGGCTCAGCCGCGAACGGAATATAGCTGTAGGGCTGTTGCTCGCCGGCGTGCACGACACGGAGAGCCACCTCGTGCATCACCGCCTCACGAGCGGCCCATTCGGCCGCGGCGAGACTTTCGTTCGAGCCGTCCACACCAACGGTGACGGTACGGGACATCAGTGGGCCTCCTTCGTGGATCCGTTCCCACTCTGGTGTCCCCTTCCGTGTGACACGAGGGACCGTAGGTCCCTGCGTGCGGACCAGCGGTCCCTGTGGCGTGCGCCCGGCAGAACGGCACGACCCGGTGACCGGAGTCAGAAGGGAAGGCGCACCCCGTACAGGGAGTTGCCGGCGGCAAGCTGACGTCCCGTCACCAGTTCCGGCTCTATGCGGACGAAGACCTCGTGGGGGGACGGCGCCCAGGAGGCCGGTCCGGTACGCAGGAGCCGTTCATGCTCCGCGGAGTCGGTCACCAGGGCGGCCGTCCCGGTGACCACGACGCTCCAGCCGGAGCGGGTGTCCGTGTGGACCTCGTCCGCCTCGAAGGCGACCACCGCTCCGTCGATGGCGCTCACCAGGTCCGAGACCGCCGAGGTGCGAAGCACCACCGCGTCGTCGTGGTCCAGGCAGAAATTGACCGGCAGCACGGCGGGCAGGGCCTGTCGCGTGTACACGATGCGCCCCACGGGCACCTCGGCCAGGAGGCGCACGCACTCCTGCCGGTCGAGTTCGCGGAATCCGTCGTTGGTGTACATCTGTCTTCTCGTCTCTCAGCTGACGACACGTCCCCTCGTCAGGCCGACCGGAGGGCAACCTCTTCGTGCGGCTGCTCGCCGAGCACCACCTTGAGCGCGCCGGTGTCGGCGGCCCGGGAGAAGACGTCGTACGCCTCCTCCATGCCGTCGAGCGGGAAGGTGTGGGTGACCAGTTGTGCGGTGGGCAGCCGGCCCGCGGCCGCCATGCGCAGCAGAACAGGCGTGGAGTGGGTGTCCACGAGCCCGGTGGTGATGGTCACGTTCTTGATCCACAGGTCTTCCAGGTGAAGTGTGACGGGCTTGCCGTGCACACCGACATTGGCCACGTGCCCACCGGGCCGCACCATGCGGGTGCACAGCTCGAAGCTCTCCGGTACGCCGACCGCCTCGATGACCACGTCCGCGCCAAGTCCGTCGGTGAGATCCGCGATCAGTTGTCCGGGCTCCTCGCGGGCGTCGGCCACGGCATCGGCACCGAGCCGCCGCGCGGCCTCCAGACGGGAGGCGGCCAGGTCGACGGCGACGATCCGCTCGGGCGCGAACAGGCGCGCCGTGGCGATCGCCGCGAGGCCGATGGGCCCCGCTCCGACCACCGCGACGGTGTCCCCGGGACGCACCCGCCCGTTGAGCACGCCCACCTCGTACGAGGTCGGGAAGATGTCCGCCAGCAGGACGGCGTCCTTGCTCTCGACCGCGCTGGGCAGTGCGTGCACGGACAGGTCGGCGTGGGGGACGCGGACGTACTCGGCCTGGGTGCCGTCGATCAGATGGCCGAGGATCCAGCCGCCACCGCCCCGGCACTGGCCGTAGGCGCTCTCGCGGCAATAGCGGCACCGGCCGCAGGCGGTGATGCAGGAGACCAGGACGCGGTCGCCCGGGCGTAGGGTCCGCACCTCGCTGCCGGCCTCCACGATCTCGCCGACGGCCTCGTGCCCCAGAACCGTTCCCGGACGCACCTCGGGCACGTCGCCCTTCAGAATGTGCAGGTCCGTCCCGCAGATGGTGACCGCGTCCACCCTCACGATGGCGTCGGTGGGCTCCTTGATCGCAGGGTCCGGAACCTCTTCCCAGGCGGACTGCCCGGGACCGTGGAAGACAAAGCCTTTCATGACGGTCGTCCCCATCCTTTGATCCGTTGCGGAGATTGCCCCACAGATCCAGCTTGTCCGGCGGTCGTGCGCTGCGCTTGGGCCGTGCGGCCTTCATCCCTCACGGACCGGACCAGCCTCAGCCCGCCGGGATGAGGAAACACTGGTCCTGTCGGCCCTGTCTTTCAGGGACCGACCGGCCCTCCCGCAGCAGGCCGGCGCAGAACCTCACTCGCGGTGCGGCGGGGCGTGGTGGCCCCTTCCGGCCCGTGTCCCAGGCGCATGAGGAGCTGTCCGTGGCCACCGTCGTGCGGGGTGTGCACCATCGCGTCGCGCAGATCGGCCCACTCCACCGCCTGATGCAGCAGGGATGCGCGCAGACCGCGCGCCGTCGCGACGAGCCAGACTCGCTGAAGGGCCTGGCCGACGCGCAGCCAGTCGACTCGGCGATCGTGGTCCGTGGTCAGCAGGGCGATCGCCGGCTCCGTCTCGAAAGGCCGGGCTGCGAGCCGTTCGGGGTGCCGCTGGGCGGTGAAATCGCGTAGCGGCAGTCTCTCGCGGGCGTCCTGAGGGCCCAGCGCCGCTCGTGGCAGCCCGACGGCGCGTTCCGGTTCGATGCCCCGGTGCACCCAGCGACGGCCCTCGGCCGCCCGGTCCGCGTCGCGACGGTTGCGCCCCTCCGCCTCGGCGGTCAGTTGGAGCAGACGGATAGCCTCCGCTCCGTCCGGGAAGCGCAGCGACGCGCCTTCCGCACGGGCCGCCGCAACAAGCTCGTGGCGAAGCCTCTCGGGGAGCGGTCCGCCCGAGAACGGGAAGCGGCTGCTGTGCCTGCGCCAGATCGAGTCGTAGAGGTCGGCTTCTTCTCCCTGCGTCCCTCGCACCGTGAACTCGGCCGGGCGCACGGCGGCCAGCAGGCCGGGGTCCTCAGGGCTGGGCAGCAGACGGGTGACCGGCGACCAGCCGAAGTGGGCGAGCGCGACCCGGAGGTTGAACACACAGGCCCCGACGGAGAGGTGCAGTGCGCGGCCCTCGGCGTCCACGTGTGCGAGGCCCCTTTCGGGAACGGCCCGCACCTGGAACGTCGCCGTCCCGGCGTCCAGCCGGAAGCACCACGGCTGGGTGTTGTACATCGAAGGCGCGGCGATCGCGGCGGAGACGCAGGTCTCCAGGACGGCGGTGCTGAGCGATGTGCTCTCCATGGTCCCTCCCCGGCACACTGGCCTCGGACGAACGTGCTGTCCTACGAGCCTCGCTTCCCCGCCGCGCGAGCGGCAGATGCCGACGGTCCTGCGCCGGGACCCTGACAGGGCTTGCGACGTCCGGGGCCGAACGTCCCCGACCAGCCGCCGGGTTGGAGCCGGACGTCCCCCTCACGACGCCTGACCGGCCCATGCCCCGGCAGGGTTTCGGCTGTCACCTTCGAAAGGGTCACGACGACCGGGAAGAGGTGCGGACCGATGTCCAGCGGCGAGTACGGCAAGAAATGGCTGTGGAGGTGGCGGAAGAATCCGCTGCGCCGGCACGAGGACGTCGTCGAGGCCTGGATCGTGCTGACCGTGTGGACGGCCGTCGTGTTGGGCGGCACCGTCGCCGGAGTGGCGACGGCCCGGGCCGCGGACGAGGTGTTCGCGCGTCAGCGAGCCGAGCGGCAGTCCGTCCGGGTCGTACTCCTGAACGACGTGCCGCGTCCCGCCACCGCGTTCGGCGGATCGGCCGATCGCAGGACGGCGCCGGTCAGCTGGACGGCACCCGACGGCTCGACCCGTACCGGGCGGACGCTCGTGAACACCGGTCTCGAGGCCGGATCAAGGATCGTGGCCTGGCAGGACGGCCAGGGCCGTCTCACACCCCGCCCGACGAGCCCCACCGAGGCAACGGTCGAGTCGGGGTTTCTGGGCGCCGCGGCCGCGATCGCCCTCGCCGGAGCGGTGTCCGGCGCGGGAGCGGCCGTCCGGTGGCGGCTCGACCGGCGCCGCGTCGACCAGTGGGCCCGGGAATGGGATCTGGTCGGACCGCGATGGGACCACAAGACCGGCTGAGAAGGGATGCCGGGCTCCAGGACGGGCGGGCCTGGAGCCTCCTGCATGTGCGACGCACCGGCGCCCGGCCGGCTACCGGCAGCCCCCTCCCCTGCGCTCCCCTCCTCACACTCCCTCCGCCTATCCCTCTTCCCCCTCTCCCTCTCGCTCCTCTCCCTCTCGGCACTCCGACCCATGCGTCAGGGCTGCGGCTACTCCAGCGGCCCATGTCTCGATCGCGGTGAAGTCCCGGAAGTCGCCGCCCTTTCCGGAGCGCAGAATCATCCGGGCCATCCGCCCTTCGGCGCCGTCCTCGAGGCATCCTCCGAAGGTGATGTGCTCCCGGACGCCGAGCCGGTTCATGGCCCGCTCGACGCCGCGCACCGGCGGGATGTTCCGCTCCGACGCCGACGCGTCGAGCGGACCGCTGCTGAAGAACCACACCGATCGCTCCGCAAGCCCGGCGCGGTGCCGCTTGACGAACCGCCGTGCGTCCTTGTGCCAGCGTCCGGCGTACAGGCCGCCGCCGACCACCACGGCGTCGTACGGCGCCACGCTCACCACGGACCGGGCCGGCAGTGCGTCGACCGTCAGTCCCTCCTTGCCGTCCTTGCCGTCCTTGCGCAGGACCTCGGCGACGGCTTCGGCGATCCGCGCCGTCGATCCGTTCCTCGTCCCGTAGGTGACCAACACGTTGCCGGTCATGGCGGTGCGCCTCCTCTCACAGTCCGCGCAGCCGGTCGCCGGCGGCGCCCCGCGGGGCCGGTTCCCGATGGCGGGGGTGTGCGTCGTCCAAGCGGTAGGTGAGTCCGTCGACCACGTCGACCACACCGTCGATCCGGCGGGTCATCGAGAGGGCGATCTCCTTCTCGCTCTTGCGTTCCGCATGTCCGGTGAGCGTGACGACACCCTCCGTCACGGAGACGTCGACGCTGCGGGGCGGCAGCCGCAGAGTGCGCACCAGTACCTCGTCGATGACCTCGTCGCGGAGCTCCTTGTCGGACCGCAGGAAGACCTGCAGGAGGTCGCGTCGCGTCACGATGCCCACGAGCCGGCCCTCCTCGTCGAGTACGGGGAGCCGTTCCACACGCCGTCGGGCCAGGGTGCGGGCGGCCTGGGCGACGGTGTCGTCGGCATGCACGGTGACGGGCGGTTCGGTCATCAGCTCGCCTGCGGTGCGGGCCTTCGCCTTCGCGGCCCGGCGGCGGGCACGCGGGGTCAGTGCGGCCGGCCCGGTGCGGTCCGTCGCGTCGTACGGACCGGGGCGGGTCGCCTGGCGCATCATCAGGTCCGACTCGGAGATGACGCCGACGACCTTGTCGTCCTCGTCCACCACCGGCAATCCGCTGATCCGGTGGTCCGTTAGCAGCTGGGCGACGGCCTTGAACGGCGTGTCGTGGGCGGCGCGTACGACGTCCACGGTCATCACGGATCCGACCTTGCTGTGCTTCATGTCCATCCCCTCCTCAACGGAGTCGGCGCAGATACGGGTCCTGGGGGCGACGCGGCAGCAGGCGCACCCGTGCGTCGAGCACGGTGACACCGCCGGGTGCCGCCAGGACGGGGTTGAAGTCGGCCTCGGCGAGTTGCGGCAGGTCCGCAGCCATGCGTGACAGCCGCAGGAGCAGCTGTTCCAGGTCCTCCAGGTCGACGGTGGCGTTCCCGTTCGCGCCCAGCAGCAGGGGGGCGGACCGTGGCGCCGTGATCAGTTCGTGCACGTCGTGGTCGGTGAGCGGGGCCAGCCGGGCCGCGTGGTCGGCCAGTACCTCGGTGGCCGTACCGCCGAGTCCGAACAGGACGAGCGGGCCGAACACGTCGTCCTGGACGACGCCCGCGAGCAGTTCGGTGCCGCGCGCGGCGAGCGGCTGCACCACCACGCCGGTCATGAGCCCCGCGAAGCGGGTCTCCAGGTCGCGGAACGCCGCCCGGACCTGCGAGTCACCGCGCAGGTCGAGATGGACGGCGTGCTCCTGCGTCTTGTGCAGGAGTCCGGGCCAGTGGGCCTTCATGACCACGCGGCCGTCGAAGCCGCGCAGCCGGCCGGCGGCGAGCACGGCGTCGTCCTCGGTCTCGGCCCAGGCCCAGGGGATCTGCGGGATGCCGTAGCAGGACAGGAGGTCGGCGCACGTGCGCGGGTCGAGCCAGCCGCCATCGGGGTGCGCGTCGAGGTAGTCCTTGACCACCGTGCAGGCCCGCTCGCTCTCGATGCCGTCGAGATCGAGGTGGGGTGCGTCGGGCCCGGCGAGCCAGCGCGCCCGGTCGAGCTCGCGGGCG
>NZ_JBHYKH010000332.1:0-10080 GCF_042741275.1 Streptomyces sp. NPDC058964 | reverse complement strand
CGCGGGTGGAGAGCGGCCGGCCGTGAGGTTCCACCCGCGATCCACCCCGGCTCCGATGAGCTGACCTGCGAATTTCCGTAGCTTCGAAGGCGTCGGCAGGACTCGCTGCCGACGAACCCCTTCCCGCTCACGGAGGCTCTGATGCCCGGGCTCGTCAACGCGTTGGTGATCGTCGCCGTCGTCGCGCTGGTGGTCGTACGACAGTTCCGCGCCCGCCCGATCGACACCGACCGGCGCTGGTGGATCGTGCCCCTCGTCCTCGCGTTCCTGGCGCTGCGCGAACCCGGCATACTCGACGCCCACCACCGTGTGGGATCCGCCGTGCTGCTGTCCGCCGAGGTGCTGATAGGCCTGGCCACCGGGGCCGGCTGGGCCTGGACGACCCGGGTGTGGACGGAACCGGACGGTGTCGTCTGGACCAGGAGCACCAAGGCGAGCGCGGTTGTCTGGGGCGTCGGCATCTGTCTGCGCGTCGCCCTCTTCGCACTCGGTGCCCTCGTCGGCATGCACCAGGACAGCTCCGCGCTCATGGCCGGTCTCGCAGCCACCCTGCTGGTTCGCTCCGGGGTCCTGACCTGGCGTGCGCAGTCGCTGAAGAGGTCTGCTGTACAGGGTGCGGCGTACGGTGACAGCGTGGCCCGGTCGGCGACGAAGGAGCGCGTATGACGGAGAACGCCTGGACGCGCTGGCCCTCGCGCGAGGCGCTCGGCCGCGAGGGCATCTCACGGCCCCGGCGGATGATCGCCCGGGCCGTGAGGCTCCTGGTGATCGCCATCCTCCTGTGGGGAGCCTTCAACACCTCTCACGTCCAGGGCTGGGGTGCGGTCGCCGCCGCGGCGGGCGTCGTCGTCGTCGCCGTCGTCTCGTGGGCCTTCTTCCGCACGACCTATGCGCACCGGCTGCTGCCGTCCCTTGCCCTCATCAGTGTGCTGCTGGGCATCGCGGTCGCGGCACAGGCCACCGGGTTCAAGGGCCCTGCCCTCGTGATCTGGTGCGGCTGCGGAATCTCCGCCCTCGAGCGACTACCCCTGGGCGCCGCTCTGCCCGTGGCCTCCGTGGCCCTCGCCTCGTACTCGGCGGTGAACAACGACGTGTGGCTGACCACTGCCGCCACCGTCGTGGGGATGGCCCTCGCCGGCTATGTCCTCCGCCTGGACGCCGAGGCACGGGGCAGCGCCCAACGCCTGCTCGCCCAGGAACGGGCCGCCCGGGCGGCCGAGGCGGAGTCGGCGGCACTGGCGGAGCGGGCCAGGATCGCGCGGGAGATCCACGACGTCCTCGCGCACAGTCTGTCGGCCCAGCTGGTGCACCTGGAGGCGGCCCGGCTGCTGATCGAGCGCGACGCCGACCGGGAGCAGATCCTCGAGCGGGTGGTGGCGGCGCGGGGCATGGCCCGGGACGGCCTCGCCGAAACCCGGCAGGCGCTCTCCGCGCTGCGCGGCGAGCTGACCCCGCTGGAGGACTTCCTGACGGAACTCGTCAGCGCGGCCGACGGCGCCGAGGTCACCGTGACGGGTGAGCGCAGAGTGCTGCCCGTGGAGGCGTCGCAGGCCGTGCGAAGAGTCGCCCAGGAAGCGCTGACGAACGTTCGCAAGCATGCCCACGGGGCCAAGGTCCGGGTGCTCCTGGACTACAGCGATCACGAAGTGACCTTGAACGTGCGGGACTCGGGGGGCAGGCCGGGCGAGCTGACGGGCGCCGGGGCCGGGTACGGTCTGCTGGGCATGCGCGAGCGTGCCGAGCTGCTGGGCGGTTCGCTGGAGGCCGGACCGGACGAGGAGGGATTCGTGGTGACGTTGAAGGTGCCCGCATGACGGAGGAGGCGGGCAGGAAGCCCGCGCGGGTGATCGTGGCGGACGACCAGACCGTGGTCCGGGAAGGCATCGTGATGCTGCTCGGACTGCTGCCGGGGATCGAGGTCGTCGGTGCCGCGGGTGACGGGGACGAGGCCGTGAAGCTGGTCGCCGAACTCGCCCCGGACGTGGTTCTGATGGACCTGCGGATGCCACGCTGCGACGGCGTGGAGGCGACCCGGCGGATCCGGGCGGAATACCCCGGCACCCAGGTCGTGGTGCTCACCACGTACGCGGACGACGAGTCGCTGTTCCCGGCGCTGAGAGCGGGGGCGCGCGGCTACCTCACCAAGGACGCGGACGGGGACGAGATCGTGCGAGCCGTGGAGAGCGTGCTGTCCGGGGCGGCGGGTCTGTCGCCGAGTGTCCAACGGCGACTGCTGGAACGCCTGTCGGAGCCCGAGCCGCTGCCGGCGCCCGCCGAGGCGCCCGATGGGCTGACGGCGCGGGAGACCGAGGTTCTGGTGCTGATCGCCGAGGGACTCAGCAACCAGGAGATCGCCCGTCGGCTGCACGTCTCGACCGCGACCGTGAAGACCCACATCAACAACCTCTTCGCCAAGACCGGGCTCAAGGACCGTGCACAGGCGGTGCGTTACGCGTACGGGAAGGGACTGGTGCGCCCACCAGCGGGTTGAGTCACCTGATGGGGTGAAGAGCTGGGAGAAGAAGAGTCAGAGATCTTCCCGATCTGTCCATGCTTGGGCATGCAGCCAAGCAACGGCCGTCCCTGCGAAGGCGGAGGCGGTCCCGAGAGTTCGGCCGGGCACCACGAAGACCGTGGCCCGGCCTCCCACGAAGTGGGATACGAGGACCCCTGGTACGACGCACTGGCCTCCGGCTGGGGCGAGGTGGACGGCACGGGTGTGCCCGCTCCCGTCGTGCCCGGCGCGCGCGAGGAGCGGGAGGGGGCGGCAGTTCGCGTGCGTGACGTGTATCTGGAGGTGCAGCGCAGCACGGCCTTCCAGGAGGTGCGCAACCGGTACCGCAGGTTCGTGGTACCGGGGGCCGTCATCTTCTTTGCCTGGTACCTGGGTTACGTGGTCGCGGCGACGGCGGCGCCCGGTTTCATGGCCAGGCCGGTGGCGGGCGCTGTGAACGTGGGGATGCTTGCCGGTCTCGGGCAGTTTCTCAGCACCTTTCTGCTCACCTGGGCGTACGCCCGCCATGCCCGGCTGCACAGGGACCGGGCCGCGCTCGACCTGCGCTGGGACACACAGGAGCTGACACGCGGAGTCCGGGGCGGCGCATCGTGACGGGGCATCACCAGGCACTGGCTCTCGTGCTGTTCAGCGGGTTCGTGGCCGTCACGCTGGCGATCACGACGTGGGTGAGCCGCAACCGGCATGGTTCCGCGGAGGAGTTCTACGCCGGAGGCCGGCTCTTCTCCCCGATGGAGAATGGTTTTGCCATTGCGGGCGACTACATGTCAGCCGCCTCCTTCCTGGGAGTCACCGGCCTTATCGCCCTGTTCGGCTACGACGGGCTGCTGTACGTGGTGGGTTTCCTGGTGGCCTGGCTGGTGGTGCTGTTCCTGGTCGCCGAACTGGTGCGCAACTGCGGGCGGTTCACGCTCGCCGACGTGGTGGCGGCGCGGATGAGCGAGCGGCCGGTACGGATCGCGGCGGGAACCTCCTCGGTCACCGTTTCCGTTCTCTATTTGGTGGCGCAAATGGTGGGGGCGGGCAGCCTGGTCGCGCTGCTGCTCGGGCGGACGAGTGAAGCCGCGCAGGCGTGGACCGTGATCGGTGTCGGCGCGCTCATGGTGATCTATGTGTCGTTGGGCGGGATGCGGGCCACCACCTGGATCCAGATCGTGAAGGCGGTTCTGCTGCTCGGCGGGACGGTCGCGCTGACGGCGCTCGTCCTGGTGCGGTTCCATGGCGACGTCGACCGGCTGCTGCTCACGGCCGCGGAGCGAAGCGGCCGCGGGGACGCGTTCCTTGCGCCCGGCCTCAAGTACGGCGGGGACTGGACCGCGCGGTTCGACTTCATCAGCCTCGGCCTCGCGCTGGTGCTGGGCACGGCGGGGCTACCGCACATCCTGTCCCGCTTCTACACCGTGCCGACGGCGAGGGCCGCCCGCCGTTCGGTGGTGTGGGCGATCGGGCTGATCGGCGGTTTCTACCTGATGACGTTCGTGCTCGGGTTCGGAGCGGCCGCGATCGTCGGGCCGGAGGCCGTGCGCGGTTCGAACGCGGCGGGGAACACGGCGGTCCCGCTGCTGGCACTCGACCTGGGCGGTGGAGCCGACTCCACCGCTGGCACGGTGCTCTTCGCGGTCGTCGCGGCCGTCGCCTTCGCCACGATCCTTGCGGTGGTCGCCGGGATCACCCTCGCCTCCTCCGCGTCGGTGGCCCACGACCTGTACGCCTCGCTGTGCCGCGGGCGCGGCGGGCGGGGCCGGCAGCCGCGCAGTGAGGTGGCCGTGGCACGGGTGGCGGCGGTCGGCATCGGCGCCGTCGCGATCGCGCTGGGCCTGCTGGCCCGTGACCTCAACGTGGCCTTCCTGGTGGGCCTGGCCTTCGCCGTGGCCGCGTCCGCGAACCTGCCCGTGCTGCTCTACTCGCTGTTCTGGCGTGGATTCACGACACGTGGCGCGGTGTGGGCCGTGTACGGCGGACTCGTTCCGGCACTGGGGCTCGTCCTGCTGTCCCCGGTGGTGTCCGGCAGCCCCGGTTCGCTGTTCCCGGGCGTCGACTTCCAGTACTTCCCGCTGCAGAACCCCGGCATCGTCTCCATCCCGCTCGGTTTCCTCTCGGGTTGGCTGGGGACGGTCACCTCGGCCGAGATTCCGGACGAGGCCAAACACGCGGAGACCGAGGTGCGGTCGCTGACCGGAGCGGGAGCGGTGTAGATGCGGCTCCCGTGCCGGGGCGGCGAACCGTCACGCCGTCTGGTCGCCGGGCGGCGGGTGAACCGTCGCCGCGCCGTTCGTGCGTCCGGGAGGTGAGCCCCTACGGTGCCACCCAGGCGTACCGGTGCTCCGGCCGTCCCGTGTCGCCGTACTTCAGGGAGAGCCGGAGCCTGCCGGCCTGTTCCAGGTGGCGCAGATAGCGCTGGGCCGTCGAGCGGCTCAGGCCGGTCTCGGCGGCGACCTCGTGGGCGGACAGTGGGTGGCCGGCGCGATGCAGGACGCCGCAGATGAGGTCCGTCGTGGGCTCCGAGTGACCGCCGGGGAGGCCGGGCGTGCTCGGCGCGGGTGCGGTCCGCAGCGCGCCGAAGATCCGGTCGACCTGTTCCTGTCCGGTCAGGCCCCGCCCGCCGACCCGGTCGACGGTGCGGCGCAGGGCGGCGTAGGAGTCCAGACGGGTGCGCAGGGCGGCGAAGGTGAACGGCTTGACCAGGTAATGCAGGGCGCCGAGCCGCATTGCCTTCTGTACGGTCGTCACATCGCTGGCCGCCGTGATCATGATGACGTCGGTGCCGTGACCCTGTTCCCGCATCCGGTGGACGAGTTCGAGGCCGGTCTGGTCCGGCAGGTAGTGGTCGAGCAGGACCAGGTCGATGGCCCCGCGTTCCACGGCGGCCAGGGCCTGGGCGCCGCTGTGTGCCCGGGCGACCACCCGGAAGCCGGGAACCTTTGCCACGTACTTGGCGTTTATCTCGGCGACGCGGAAGTCGTCGTCCACCACCAGGACGTCAATCATCAGGCCTCTCCTTCAAGGCCGGCGAGCGTTAAGCCCGTGTTTCGTGCTCCGCAGTTGTAGCGCGAGCAAAATGAGCACAACAGGCTCTTGCGAGCAAAAGAACGGCTTGCGCTCAGAAGACTGCTGCTGTGGCCGGGGCCACACCTACCGTCCCGGGCCATGAGCGCAGACACCAGCCCCGCGATCGAGCTGCGGGGCGCGAGCAAGATCTTCAGAACCCCTTCGGGGGGTCTGCACACTGCCGTCCGCGACCTGGATCTCACCGTCGGACGGGGTGAGTTCGTGGCTGTCGTCGGCCCGACCGGTTGCGGCAAGTCGACCACGCTGACCCTGGTCAGCGGGTTGGAGGAGCCCACCGAAGGCGAGGTGCTGGTGGCTGGGCGGCCGGTCTCCGGCGTCGGTGACAAGGTCGGCTTCGTCTTCCAGCAGGACGCCACCTTCCCCTGGCGCACGGTTCTGTCCAACGTCATGGCCGGCCCCCGCTTCCGGGGTGTCCCGAAGGCGGAGGCCAAGGAGAAAGCCCGTGAATGGCTGGCCCGGGTCGGGCTCGCCGCCTTCGAGGACCGCTATCCGCACCAGCTCTCCGGCGGACAGCGCAAGCGCGTCGCCCTCGCCGCCACCTTCGTCAACGACCCCGAGATCCTGCTGATGGACGAGCCCTTCTCTGCGCTCGACGTGCAGACCAGGGCGCTGATGTCGGACGAGCTCCTGGAGCTGTGGGAGGGCACGGGCGCCTCCGTCGTCTTCGTCACCCACGATCTGGAGGAGTCCATCGCGCTGGCCGACAAGGTCGTCGTGATGACCGCCGGACCCGCGACCGTGAAGCAGGTCTTCGACATCGACCTGCCCCGGCCGCGCAAGGTCGAGTCGGTGCGGCTGGAGCCGCGGTTCATCGAGATCTACCGCGAGATCTGGGAGTCCCTCGGCGAAGAGGTCCGCATCACCCGCGAGAGGGGTGCCGCAAATGTCGCCTGAGGTCGTCACCACACCTGTCGTCGACACCGTCAAGACACCGGGCCGTGCGCAGTCACGGGCGCAGGCCGCACGCAGACGCAAGATCGTCGTCTCGGCCGCCCGGATACTGCTCCTGGTCGCCGTCCTCGGTCTGTGGGAGGTGCTCTCCCGGGCCAAGGTCATTGATCCGTTCAACTTCTCGATGCCCTCGCAGATCTGGGACCAGATCTACACCTGGTTGACGCACGGGACCGCGCTCGGTTCCCTCGGCGAGCAGATCTGGTACACGCTCCACGAGGCACTGCTCGGCTGGGTCATCGGTGTCGTCGCCGGTGTGCTCTTCGGTATCGCGCTGGGACGGATCACCTTCCTCGCCGATGTCCTTGGTCCATACATCAAGGTGCTCAACTCGATCCCCAGGATCGTCCTGGCCCCGATCTTCGTGATCTGGTTCGGCCTGGGCCCCGCCTCCAAGGTGGCGTCAGCCGTGGTGCTGGTGTTCTTCCCGGTGTTCTTCAACGCCTTCCAGGGCGCCCGGGAAGTCGACCGGAACCTCGTCTCGAACGCCCGGATCCTCGGCGCGAGCGATCGCCGGGTGACACTGCAGGTGGTCATCCCGTCGGCCACCTCGTGGATCTTCACCAGCCTCCACGTCAGCTTCGGCTTCGCCCTCATCGGTGCCATCGTCGGCGAGTACATCGGCGCGACCAAGGGCATCGGCCTGCTGGTCGCCCAGTCCCAGGGCACCTTCAACGCGGCCGGTGTCTACGCCGCGATGGTCATCCTCGCGGTCGTCGCACTCGTGGCCGAAGGGCTGCTGACCTTCGCCGAGCGCCGCATCTTCCGCTGGAAGCCAGCGCACTCCGACCACTGAGCCCAGGCGCCCGAGCCCAGGCGCCCGAGCCCGGCCTGTTGCGCCCGGCCTGTTGAGCCCAGCCCACTGAGCCCGGCCTCACCCAGCCCGACCGCGCGATCCCGGCCCGCCGGAGTCCCACCGGGCGCCGTCCCGGGGCCGAGCGCTCCCCAGAACCCCCGTACCCGCACCGCCTCCTCACAAGGACGTGAACCGCCATGCGCAAGACCGCCAGATACGCGTCGCTCGCCGCCGCCGGCCTGCTCGCCCTCTCCTCCCTCACCGCCTGCGCCAACGACGCGGCGAGCACCGCCTCCGCCGGCTCCGGCAGCAAGGGCGACGGCAAGGGCACGAACGTCAAGATCATGGTCGGTGGCCTGGACAAGGTCATCTACCTGCCGGCGATGCTCACCCAGCGGCTCGGCTACTTCGACGCCGAGGGGCTCGACGTGGAACTCCTCAGCGAGCCGGCCGGCGTCCAGGCGGAGACCGCGCTCGTCTCCGGCCAGGTACAGGGTGCCGTCGGCTTCTACGACCACACCCTCGACCTCCAGGTGAAGGGCAAGGCCGTGGAGTCCGTGGTGCAGTTCTCGCACGCCCCCGGCGAGGTGGAGGTCGTCTCCGCCAAGAAGGCGGGGGACATCACCTCACCCAAGGACTTCAAGGGCAAGAAGCTCGGCATCACCGGTCTCGGTGCCTCGACCGACTTCCTCACCAAGTACCTCGCCGTCAAGAACGGCGTGAAGGTCAGCGACTTCACCCCGGTCGCCGTCGGGGCCGGTCCGACGTTCATCTCGGCGCTGCAGAAGGGCTCGATCGACGCCGGCATGACGACCGACCCGACCGTTGCCACCATCCTGGACAAGAAGGCGGGGAAGATCCTGCTGGACATGCGGACGCCCGAGGGTTCGCAGGAGGCGCTGGGCGGCCCGTACCCCTCGTCAAGTCTGTACATGCAGACGGACTGGGTGAACAGCCACAAGGACACCGTCCAGAAGCTGGCCAACGCCTTCGTCCGGACGCTCAAGTGGATGTCCACGCACAGCGCGTCCGAGATCGCGGCCAAGATGCCGGCCGACTACTCCCAGGGCGACAAGGCGCTCTACGCCGAGGCCATCAAGAACACGCTGCCGATGTTCACCGACGACGGCGTGATGCCCGCGAACGGTCCCGAGACCGTCGAGAAGGTCCTCAAGGCGTTCAACCCCAACATCCAGAACGCCAAGGTGGACCTGAGCAAGACGTACACGACCGAGTTCGTCGACGCCGCTAAGTAGACCGGCGGACGGACCCACCAGCCGCGATCAGACGCGGGTCGCCCACACGTAACGGTGTTCCGGGCGGCCCGCGTCGCCGTATTTGAGGGTCAGCCGGGCCCGCCCCGTGCGCTCCAGGATCTTCAGATAGCGCTGGGCGGTCTGCCGGCTCACCCCGGTCCGCTCGGCGATCTCCTGGGCCGACAGCGGGGTTCCGGCGCTCATCAGGGACTGGCGCACCAGCGCGGCGGTGGTGGGGGAGTGCCCCTTGGGCAACCCCGGCCCGGACGGAGCGGACAGCGCGCCGAAGATGCGGTCGACCTCGGCCTGTTCCGCCTCGCCGCCGCCCTCCAGCGTGCGGCGCAGCTGTGCGTACGCCTCCAGCTTGGCCCGCAGACCCTTGAACGTGAACGGCTTCACCAGGTAGTGCAGGGCGCCGTGGCGCATCGCCGCCTGCACGGTCGACACGTCCCGGGCGGCCGTGACCATGATGACGTCGGCCTGGTGGCCGCGTCGGCGCATCTCGCGCACGACCGCGAGGCCCGTCTCGTCGGGCAGGTGGTGGTCCATCAGGACCAGGTCGAGCCGTGGCAGCGTCTCCAGCCGGTGCAGCGCCTCGGCCGCGTCGTGCGCCTCACCGGCCACATGGAAGCCCGGCACCTTCTCCACGTAGGCGGCGTTGACCCGTGCGACCCGGATGTCGTCGTCGACGACCAGGACCTCGATCACCGCGACTCCTCCGCGGCAGCGGTCTCCACGAGTGCGGTGAGGGCCGGTTCCAGCTCCGGCTCGGTCAGGGCGTCCGGCAGCACGACCGTGAACTCGGCGCCCCCGCCGTCCGCCTCGCTCACCGTCGCGCTCCCGCCCTGCCGTTCGGCGAGCCGGCGCACCAGCGACAGCCCTATGCCGCGTTTGCCGTGCGCGGGCGGTTTCTTGGTGGACCACCCTTCGGTGAAGACCAGTTCCCGTTGCTCCGCCGGGATCCCGGGTCCGGTGTCGCGCACCCGGAGGACGGCCGTACGCCCCTCGGTGCGCAACTCGACCTCCACGCGCGCGTGCGGAGTGCCCGCGACGGCGTCGAGGGCGTTGTCCACCAGGTTGCCCACGACGGTGACCAGGCCCCTGGGGTCGATCAGCCGGTCCGGGAGCCGGGTGCGGTCCGAGACCCACAGAGCCACTCCGCGCTCGGCCGCCACGGTGGCCTTGCCGACCAGCAGGGCGGCGAGCAGCGGGTCCTGGATCTTCTCGGTGATCTGTTCCGCGGTGACCCGGTGGGTGGCGGCCACCTCTCCGACGAACTCCACGGCGTCGTCGTACATCTCCAGTTCCAGCAGGCCCAGGAGGGTGTGCATGCGGTTGGCGTGCTCGTGGTCCTGCGCGCGCAGGGCGTCGATGAGGCCGCGCGTGGAGTCGAGTTCGCGGCCGAGCTGCTCCAGTTCGGTGCGGTCGCGCAGGGTGGCCACGTCGCCGCCCTCGTCCGAGGGCATGCGGTTGGCGACCAGCACCCGCTGACC
>NZ_JBHYKH010000331.1:6424-10083 GCF_042741275.1 Streptomyces sp. NPDC058964 | reverse complement strand
GGGGTGAACGGACGTAACTTTCCCGTACGAGCGACGTTCGCTCGCGCTAAGAGATCATTCGAACGCGGAGCGTCACAGCACGGCCGGCTCCCGGCGGGCGGCCCGCCGCCGGGCCGCGACCTCGGGGTCGAGGGCGGGTACGGCGGCCAGCAGCTGCCTGGTGTACGGGTGCCGTGGGAAGTCGTAGACCTCGTCGGCGGGCCCGGACTCGACGACCCGCCCGCGGCTCATCACCGCGACCCGGTCGCTGACCTGGCGTACGACGGCGAGGTCGTGCGCGACGAAGACGAGCGCGAGGCCGAGTTCGCGCTGCAGTTCGCCGAGCAGAGCGACCACCTGGGCCTGTGTGGTGACGTCCAGTGCGGAGACGGGCTCGTCGCAGACGATGACGCGCGGGTCGGCCGCGAGCGCCCGCGCGATGCCCACGCGCTGGCGCTGTCCGCCGCTGAACTCGTGCGGATAGCGGTCGTAGTGCGCCCCTTCGAGCCCCACGCGCTCCAGCAGCTCCCGGACCCTCCCCCGTATGCGCTCCTCGTCCCGCTCCCCCCGCGCGCGGAGCGGGTCGGCGATGGACTCGCCCACGCTGCGGCGGGGATTGAGGGAGGAGACGGGGTCCTGGAAAACCATCTGCACGGCGGGGTTCACGCCCGTGTGGGCCCGGCCGTCGTAACGGATCTCGCCGGCGGTCGGTTCCAGCAGTCCCACGAGCATGCGCCCCAGGGTCGTCTTGCCGCTGCCGCTCTCGCCCACGACGCCGAGGGTCTCGCCCCGGCGGATCGTCAGCGACACGTCGTCCACGGCGGTGAACGCCCGCTTCCCGTGCCCGAATTCGCGCCGCAGGCCGGTCGCCTCCAGGACCACGTCGCCGGTCGCCCGCGCCCCGGTGCGCGGCGCGTCCACGCGGGGGACGGCAGCGAGCAGCTCCCGGGTGTACGCCTCCGCGGGGCTCCCGAGGACCGTGCCCACCGGGCCGTGCTCGACGGTCCTGCCGTGCCGCATGACCAGCACCTCGTCGACGCTCTCGGCGGCGACGCCGACGTCGTGGGTGACGAGCAGCAGGCCCATGCCGGTCTCCTCGCGCAGCGTGTGCAGCAGGTCGAGGATCTGGGCCTGGACGGTCACGTCCAGGGCGGTGGTCGGCTCGTCGGCGATCAGCAGGTCCGGTTCGCAGGCCAGCGCCATGGCGACGAGCGCGCGCTGGCGCATGCCGCCGCTGAACTCGTGCGGGCGGGATCGGGAGCGCCTTACCGCGTCCGGGATTCCGACCCTGTCCAGCACCTCGACGGCACGCGCGCGTGCCGCCCGCCGCGACGCGCGCGTGTGCACGCGGTACACCTCGGCGATCTGGTCCCCGATGGCGTAGTACGGGTCGAGCGAGGACAGCGGGTCCTGGAAGACCATGGCGGCCCTCCCCCCGCGCAGCCGCCGCAGTTCCTCGTCGGAGGCCTCCCGCACGTCGGTGCCGGCGACCCGGACCGAGCCGCCGAGCCGGGCGCCCGTGCCCCGGTGCAGGCCGCGGAGCGCGCCGGCGACGGTCGACTTGCCCGAGCCGGACTCGCCGACCAGGGCCAGGGCGGCGCCCTGCGCCAGACGGAACGACAGCCCGTCGACAGCCCGCAGGGACCCGAACTCGACCGTCAGGTCCGTCACTTCCACCAGGCTCATGCGAGTACCACCCGTCGGTCGGCCACCGCGTAGAGCACGTCGGCGACGGCGTTGGCGAGGACCACGAAGAAGCCGATGACCAGGACCATCCCGACGACCACCGGGAGGTCGACGACCTTCACCGCGTGCACCAGCTCCTGGCCGATGCCGGGGAGGCCGAACAGGGTCTCGGTGAGGACGGCGCCGCCGACGGCCGAGCCGACGGTGTTGGCGTTCAGCGCGATGACCGGCGCGAGAGCGCCGCGCAGGGCGTGCCGGCCGATGACCGCCCGTTCGCCGACGCCGTAGGCACGGAAGGTCCGGATGTGGTCCTCGGCCAGCGTCTCCAGCATGGCGGCCCGGGTGAGGCGGGCGAAGGCGGCCGCCTCGATGAGGGCGAGCGAGAACCACGGCAGCAGCAGGTTCCAGGCCCACTGCTCGGGGTCGTCGGTGAGGGCGACGTACTGCGGGAAGGGCAGAAGCTGGAGTTCGCCGCAGACGACGATCATCAGGACGAGGCCGATGACGAAGACGGGCGTGGCCGTGCCGGCGAGCGTGACGGCGGTGAGCACGCGCTCGGAGATCCGGCCGCGCCGCCACGCGGAGAGCACGCCGGTGCCGACGCCCAGGACGAGCCACACCGCCATCGCGCCGAGCACGAGCGAGAGGCTGACCGGGAGCTTCGTCAGGATGATGTCCATGACCTCCCGGTCGCTCTGGTAGGAGAGGCCGAGGCAGGGGGCCGGGCAGTGCTCCACCGACGTTCCCGTCGAGTAGTCCTGCCCGGCGAGGACGCCCTCCAGGAAGTGCCAGTAGCGCAGGTACAGCGGATCGTCGAGCCTGAGCTGCTGGGTGACCTGGTGCACCTGTTCCGGCGAGCAGCGCGGACCGCAGGTGATCTGGGCGACGTTTCCGGGGGTGACGTAGAAGACGACGTAGATGATCACCGAGATGGCGAACAGGGTGATCACTGCACCGAGGGTGCGGCGCAGCACGAAGCCGCCGAAGCCGTTCACGCGGTGACCTCCTTCCCCTCGGCCTCGGCCTCGGCCTCGCGCCCGTCGGCCCTGCCCTCACGCTTGCGGCCGGTGCCGACACGCAGCCGCGAGGCCGCGCGCGGGTCGAGGGCGGTGCGCACGCCGTCGCCGAGGACGGTGAGGGCGAGCACCGTGAGGAACAACGCGCCGGCCGGCAGCAGCAGGTACTGCGGCGCCGCCTGGTACCAGACGTCGGCGGCGGTCAGCATCTGTCCCCACGACGGCGTCGGGGGCTTCACTCCGACACCGAGGAAGGAGAGGGCGGCCTCGACGGAGATGTTCATCGGGACGAGGAGGGCCGCGTAGGTGATGACCGGCGCGGCGAGACCGGGCAGCAGTTCGCGGCGCGCGGTCCGCAGGGTGCCCCAGCCGCTGAGCCGGGACGCGGAGACGTAGTCGAGCCCCTTGAGCGTGAGCGTCTGCGCCCGCACGATCTTGGCGGTGTTGCCCCAGCCGATCAGACCGATGACAAGGGTGACCAGGACGGGTCGCGGGAAGCTCGACGGGACGATCGCGAGGAGGGCCAAGGACATGATCATCAGTGGCATGGCGACGATGACGTCCGTGATCCGGCTCAACAGTTGATCGACCCATCGGTTGCCGAGCGCGGCGGCGACGCCGATCGTCACGCCGATGGCGACCTCCAGGACGGTCGCCGCGAGCGCCACTCCCAGCGACACCCGGGCCCCGTACACCAGCCGCGCGAACAGATCGCGTCCGGTCTGCGGCTCGACGCCCAGCCAGTGGTCGACTCCGATGCCGCCCAGGGAGCCGACGGGCACGCCGCCGCGCGCGGAGTCGACGAGGGAGGGATGGTAGGTGGTCGGGTCCTGGCCCTCGACCGCGGTGAGCAGCGGCGCGGCGAGCGCGATCAGGACGAGCAGCGCGACGACGGCCGCCGCGACGAGGGCGGCGCGCTGCGCTCGCAGCCGCCGCCAGAACTGACGGGCCCCCGAGGCCCCCGGGACGGGTGTGTCC
>NZ_JBHYKH010000331.1:0-6414 GCF_042741275.1 Streptomyces sp. NPDC058964 | reverse complement strand
CGGGCGCCCCACACCTCCCCCCCCCCGCCCGCCCGCCCCCCGGGCGCGGGCGCGGCCGCGGCGCGCGCCCCCCCCCCAATACCTGCCGCGCCCCCCGGCCCCGGGGGCGGGGGGTGCCGCCCCCGGGGACCGCAGAGGCGACGATTGCCTCGCTCACGTCGTCACTTCACCGCGACCTGCGAGACGTCCAGAACACCGGTCCAGTCGCTGATGACGATGTTCTTGGCGTCCTTGCCGTACAGACGCTTGTAGACGGGGTGGAACAGCGGCACGGTCAGGGCCTGCTCGCCGATCTTCTTGTCCAGCGCGCCCCACCGCTTGGCGGCCGCGTCAAGATCCGTCAACTTGTTGATCGCGTCAATCTCGGCATTGACCGACTTGTCGTTCAGCAGGCCGGTGTTGAAGTTCGCGCCGTCCTTGACGATCTGCCGGCCGTCGAAGATCGGGGCGAGGAAAGGACCGCCGGAGGGCCAGTCGGCACCCCAGTGGGCGAGGAAGAAGCCTGGCTCGGTCTTCACGTTGTGGATCTTGTCCCGGTAGTCGTTGTCCTCCAGGCCCTGGAGCCTGACCGTGATGCCGGCCTTCTTCAGCGCGTCCTGGACGGCGGTGGCGATCTCCGGGCTGGTCTCGAAGTCCTTGGCGTTGGAGTGCGTGAGCGTGACGGTGAGCCCGTTCTTGTAACCGGCCTCCTTCAGCAGTTCCTTGGCCTTGTCCGGATTGCCGGTCCGGCCCGCCGGGAAGAGGTCGTAGGGCTCGTAGCCGAAGGACTTCTGGTCGGGCAGGTAGGTGGTCGCGGCCTCGGCCAGCGCGGAGCCGCCCGCCGCGTTGATCACGGACGACCGGTCGATGGCGTACGAGATCGCCTGCCGCACCTTGACGTTGTTGAACGGCTTGACCGTCGGGTTGAACGCGATGTAGTTCGTGTAGCCGAAGCGGCCGGTGCCGACGCGTGCCGCCAGTTCCCTGTCGCCCGTCACCTTGGCGAGTTCGGCAGGACCGAGGTTGGTGTCCGTGGTGACCGCGGCCGCGTCCGCCCCTTGGGACGCGGAGAGCCGCTGGTTGATCACGGAGGAGTCGAGCCCGGAGCGCACGTCGATCCTGTCCGGGTAGGCCCTGCGCTCGGAGTCCACGGCCGTCGACCAGTGGGTGTTGCGCTCCAGGACGAGGCGCTCGCCGTCGTTCTCGTTCCTGACGACCTTGTACGGCCCGGACGAGACCGGGTGCTCCTCGTACTTGCTGCCCTTGTCCTTGCTCTTCGGGACAGGCGTGAACTGCGTCTGCGTGGCCAGGTACGGGAACTCGCCCTCGGGCTTGTTCAGATGGAAGACGATGGTCCGGTCGTCGGGCGTCTCGATCGCCGACAGGTCCTTCTTGTCCTTGTACGGTCCCTGGTAGTCGGCCGCGCCGACCAGCCAGTCGCGCAGATAGGGGGCGCCGCCGGAGAGTTCGGGGGCGAAGGAGCGCTCGATGCCGTACTTGATGTCGGCCGAGGTGATCGGGGTGCCGTCCTCGTACTTGAGGCCCTTCTTCAGGGTGTACGTCCACACGGTCGCGTCCTTGTTCGGGCGCCCGGTGTCGGTGGCGAGGTCGGGGACGACCTCGGCGCCGGCCGCGCCGTTCTCACGGTTGCGGGTGGTGAGCGTGCGGAAGACGAGGGACGGGACGTTGCCGCCGCCGGAGGTGTAGAGGCGGGCGGGGTCGAAGTCCTGCTGCGGGTTGGAGTTCAGGACCGTGAGCGTGCCGCCCTTGTGCGGCGCGGAGTCGCCAGTGGAGCCCTTGGCATCGTTGTCCTTCGGCCCGCAGGCGGCGGCGCCCGCGGCCACGACCAGGCTGACGGATGCCGCTGCCACGCGGCGCGCTATGACGGACGGTTGACGCATCGGAATGACGACCTCTCGGATGGCATGTCG
This sequence comes from Streptomyces sp. NPDC058964, assembly GCF_042741275.1. NCBI lineage: Bacteria > Bacillati > Actinomycetota > Actinomycetes > Kitasatosporales > Streptomycetaceae > Streptomyces > Streptomyces sp. NPDC058964. The sequence continues at coordinate 4,504 of NZ_JBHYKH010000331.1, read as the reverse complement.
AGAATTTCTCGCATGGTGAGACAAATGGACGAAGGGTGAGACGAACGCGAACAGACGTCTGCCCGGCGCCGGGTCGTCGAAAAAATCCGTGCCATCGGCACGGTCACGGAGAAGGTGATGAAGGTCGCGACGCGAACGCCAGGGGCGGGTGTCAGCGACAGTCGATGTCGGCCACGCAGAGCGCGGTCACGCCGATGAGCGCCAGCTCGATGGCGGCGCTGTTCGTGACGGCATGACTAGACCACATGCCGAGAAATATGAACGAACATTCTGCTCATGTCAACGTGGCCCCAAGGCGTCCGTCAACTCCCGGGATAGGGCCAGGGGTTGGGCAGACAGTGGATTCCGTCGTGGTCGAGGAACTTGGTCTGCTGCTGCATGACCGGGGCCAGCGCGCCGTCCTTGTCGCAGCTGACGTGGCCGTAGCCCAGCCGGTGACCGACCTCGTGGTTGATGAGCATCTGCCGGTAGGCGTGGATCTCGTCCCCGTACGTCTTGCTGCCCTGCGCCCATCGATACGCGTTGATCATCACGCGCTCGGTGGAGGCGGAGTCGCACGACACGTTGTCCTCCGTGGTGTCGAGACCCGACTTGGCGCACCATGCCCCGGTGGTGCCGGGGCTGGCGAGAGTGATCACGAAGTCGGGCTTGCCGGAGGAGACGCGCTCGAAGGTACGGGCGCCGCCGTGGGCCCAGCTGCGCCTGTCGTTGAGCGTCTTCTGCACGGCCTGGGCGAAGAGTTCTCCGTCGAGGCCGAGCCCCTGCTCCACGTCCACGCGGTAGGTGTACTTCTTCCCCTTGCCCGGCGCCTTGTCGGCGCCGGGGACCGCGGCGAACTTCCCCGAGGCCTTGAGCGTGGCACTGAGCGGGTACTTCTTGTCCATCTTCTGCTCGTACGTCAGCGTCGCCGCGCCCGGCCCGGCGGACGGGGTCGTCCGGCCGCCGCCGCGCGAGGTGGAGTCGTGATCGGTGCGCGCCTGGTCCTTGGCCGACTGCGACCGCACGTCGGTGCCGTCATGTCTGTCCGCGACCTGGCCGGCCACGATCACCGCGAGCACGGTGGTGACAGCGGCGGCGGCGATACCGGTGAACGCCCGGCCCTTGGTGCTCTTCGTCTGCGCGGACGGGCCTGTCGGAGGCGCGTCGTCGTCCGTGTCGGCGAGCGGGCTGCAGGGCTCCGACTCCGTGCGCTGGGCCCCGATACCGGCTCCGGACCGGGGCGCGAAGATGTCGTCGGCCTGCTCGAAGGCGTCGAGGTAGTCCTGCCGGGGTCCACCCGGCATCGCCTTCCGCTGCCGCGGTATGGCCGCACCGGGCCCCGCGACGCCGACCCCGGGCGGAACACCGCGCCCCGCACCGGTCCGCCCCTCCAACTCGCCCCAGCCACCGCCGGGTTCACGCTGCTCGGGGTGACCGCCGCGGGCCTGGGGGACGCCGTGGGCGGGGGTGCCGTCCGGAAAACGCGGCACCCCGCGCGCGGGCGTGCTGCCGGGGATCCGGGGCATCCCCTGAGCGGGTGCGCCGTCGGGCATACGCGGGACACCTTGGGCGGGCGTCCCGTCCGTGAAACGCGGCACGCCATGGGCGGGCGTGCCGTCCGGAAAACGCGGCACCCCGCGCGCGGGCGTACCGCCGCCCGGACCGCCCGCGTGCCCTGTGGCACCGGCGTTCCCTGTGGCACCGGTGTTCCCTGGGGCACCGGCGTTCCCTGGGGCCTCCGCAGGCCCCCGCGTCCGCCGTGCCCCTCGTTTGGCGCCTATGTCCGCGGCATCTCCCTTGGGCGCGGGCCCGCGGCGGCTGTGGCGTCCCACGTCGGTCCTCAGCTCCCCATACCCGGGCCGGCGGCATCGAGGCCACCGGGACCGCCGTCGATCGAAACCCGCGACTCCCCCAGATCCGCGAGGAGTTCACGGAAGGCCGCGGCCACCGTCTCCGGGTACTCCATCATCGCCACGTGCCCGGCGTCGGGCAGGGAGAGCAGGCGGGAGTCACGGAAGGAGCGGGCCGCCTTCTGGGCCATGCGGTAGCCGACGAGCTGGTCGCGGCCGCCGTAGATCAGGAGGGTCGGAGCCAGGACGCGCTCGGCCTGACGCCACAGACCGTGCTGCCCGCCGAGCGTGTACGCGTTCACCAGCCCGCGCGCGGACCGTGTCATCGCGTCCCAGAAGTACGGCAGCCGGAGCCGCCGCTCCAACTCCTCCACGGCATGCCCGAACGCCTCGGGCGTCACCCGCGCGGGATCGCCGTAGCAGAGCGCCATGACCCCCCGGACCCGCTGTTCGGCCGTCCACTCCCTGGTCATACGGGTGAACAAAGCGGCCACGCCGGGCACCCCCAGCAGCCCCGTCGGCACCGCGGTCCGCTGCACGCGCAGCTCCGGCAGCGCGGGCGAGACGAGCGTGAGCGTACGGACGAGATCGGGGCGGACGGCGGAGACCCGCGTGGCGACCGCGCCGCCCAGCGAGTTCCCGAAGAGATGGACCGGGCCGCGCCCGGCCGCGTCGAGATAGCGGATCACCGCGCGCGCGTGCCCCGTAACGGAGTAGTCGCCGTCGTCCGGCGGCGGGGAGTCGCCGAAGCCCGGCAGGTCGACCGCCTCGCCGTCGACGACGCCGTCGAGCCGCTCCATGAGCGACGACCAGTTCTGCGAGGAACCGCCGAGGCCGTGGACGTACAGCGCGGGCGGCAGCCCCTCGCGCGCGGATGGTCTCGACCGGATCGACAGCGTGCCGCCCGGGAGGACCACCGGACCGAGCCGCTCGCCTTCGGCGACCCTGACGGGCGCCACCTTCGGGAGCGCGCTGGCGACCGTCACGGACGGCAACTCGGTCGAAGACATGCGGCAATGTTACGAGACGATCACGCAGTGATTCGTGTGTTCGCCGTCACAGAACGACCGCGAATCGCATAGCGTCCGAATCGGGTGTCTCCTAGGCTCGTACAGAGGGCACCCGCTTATAGCCCCTGTTTCTCACAGGGACGTTCGACGGAAGGGAGCCCGCCATGACCCTGGACCCCACCGACCCCGACACCTTCGTGGAACCCGCGGCGAACGAGGTGCCGCAGTTCGACGTCGAGGCACCCGAGAACGACGCGGCCGAGCAGCTCGCGGACGTCGCGCCGGACGGGGACGACCCCCTCGAGAACGTCGACCCCGCCAACGCGAACGAGGCCGATCTCGTGGAGCAGGCACGTGTCGTCACCCTCGACGAGGACGACTACCGCTGACCGCGGAGGAGGACACAGGGAGTGACCTGCCTCGTTTGATGCCCTATGAAGGGCTTTCGCCGCTGTCCGCTACGTGAAATTCTGCGCTCGCACCGCGCACACCACAGTTACCGAAAAGTACGATGGCCGCGCGGCGCACACCGCATGTGGACGACATTGGGAGGCGGCGTGACAGCCATCGAGCAGACAGAGGCGGCACGCCCGCGGGGCACGCGCCTGCCGCGCCGTGCCCGACGGAACCAGCTGCTGGGCGCCGCCCAGGAAGTCTTCGTGGCGCAGGGCTACCACGCGGCGGCGATGGACGACATCGCCGAGCGCGCCGGTGTCAGCAAGCCGGTGCTCTACCAGCACTTCCCGGGCAAGCTCGACCTCTACCTGGCCCTGCTGGACCAGCATTGCGACGCCCTGATCCAGGCCGTCCGCAACGCGCTCGCGTCGACGACCGACAACAAGCAGCGCGTGCGGGCGACGATGGACGCCTACTTCGCGTACGTCGAGGACGACGGTGGCGCGTTCCGTCTGGTCTTCGAGTCCGACCTGACGAACGAGCCCGCGGTGCGCGAGCGCGTCGACAAGGTCACCAACGACTGCGCCGAGGCGATCTGCGACGTCATCGCCGAGGACACCGGTCTGTCGCGCGCCGAGTCGATGCTGCTGGCCTCGGGCCTCGGTGGCCTCGCCCAGGTGGTGGCGCGTTCCTGGCTGCACAGCGACCGCACCGTCCCGCGGGACCAGGCGGTGCAGCTGCTGACCTCGCTGGCCTGGCGGGGCATCGCCGGCTTCCCGCTGCACGGCACCGAGCAGAACCACTGACGGTGCTGGCCGAGAGCGACCGGCCGGATCGATCCCGGCCGGTGTTCGCTCCTGGCGTTCTCGCCCGAAGCGTGTACATCCCCTCACCGGGCTAATGTGTGCTGGGTACGGCGCGGAAGGTCGCGCACTTCACTGACCGTCGGAGGGACATAGCCGTGGAGGTCAAGATCGGCGTGCAGCACGCGCCCCGCGAGATCGTTCTGGAGAGCGGTCAGAGCGCGGAGGAGATCGAGCGCGCGGTGGGCGACGCGCTGGCCGGAAAGTCGCAGCTGCTGAGCCTCGAGGACGAGAAGGGCCGCAAGGTGCTGGTCCCGGCCGACCGCGTGGCGTACGTCGAGCTCGGCGAGCCGACCACCCGCAAGGTGGGCTTCAGCGCGCTGTAGTGACAGCCGACGGATGGGGGCCGGGGGGGCTGGGGGCCCCGCGGCCCCGCCGCCACGGACCGGGGGTGGGAGGTTAAAAA
>NZ_JBHYKH010000330.1:0-10086 GCF_042741275.1 Streptomyces sp. NPDC058964 | reverse complement strand
GTGCCGGCGGCGTGTGTCGCCGGGCTCCGGCCCGTTCTCCACGTCCGCGAGGCCGTCGACCGTCTCCACCACCGTGTGCATCACGCGGATGTCGTCGTCGGTGAGGTCGGTGCGCCGTTTCTGCAGGATCGCCAGGACGTGGCGGCCGGTGGGCGTGCCCGCCTCCTCCGGCAGCGGTTCCGCGTTCGCGTCGGCGTCCCGGACCCGCAGCCAGGCCGCAAGTTCCTGCGAGGTCATGTTCACCGCTCGGTGGAAGTCCTCCCACAGCGCGTCGAGTTCGAGAGCGTCGGTCATGGTCCCGTCCTCCCTTGCCGTGTGCCGGTCACGTTTCGTCGTGCCCGGCGCCGAGGAGGGTGTGGCTGCGGGACACGGAAGCCGTCCGGGTGCTGGTGCAGACCCTGGAGTCGGCCGTCGCGCGGCTGCGCGAGCGGATCGCCGGGACCGAGAGGCACGGCCCGGTCAGGGGTGAAGGCCGCTTCGACGGTCTCCGGACGCCCGTCGGGCGGGACGCGAGCGCCGCGGCGCGCTCCGCGACCGTGCCGGTGTGGGCCCGCGCGGTCGCCACCACCTCGTCGAGCCGCAGCTGGATCGAGCGGAACCGGGGCCCCACGACCTTCCAGTGCGCCTGCTTCCCGACCAGTGACAGCCCGAGCCGGTCCGCCAGGGTGTCCTGGAGGGCGGCACCGGTGACCCGGAGCGCCTGGTCGGGCAGCGTGCTCTTCACCACGGGCACCGAGAACTTCCCCCTCTCTCCTCGTCCCCCCACGCACGGAGCAGCGCGGCACGCTCCGCCTCGCAGGTTCCGCCCCAGACGCCGTGGGTCTGGCCATGGGCCAGCGCGTACGCCAGACACGGCGTGATCACCGGGCACCGGGCGCAGACCCGCTTGGCGGCCGCGATGTCCCGAAGCGCGGGTCCGGTCGTGCCCACCGGGAAGAACAGCTCGGGGTCCTCACCCGTGCAGGCGGCTCTGCGCAACCATTCCATGCGGGCGCGGGTGCCCAGGGCGAACAGCCGCAAACACGGCGTTCCGGCCAGGCGGCACACCGGCCGGGACCGGCCGGAATCAGCCGGTCAGTACGTCGTCCAGGAAGCCGGTCAGGTCCGCGAAGACCTCCGTCCTGTTCGTCTCGTTGAAGACCTCGTGCCGGGCCCCGGCATAGATCCGCTCGGTCGGCCGCCCGCCGCTCAGCCGCTCCACTCCGATGCGGCTGCCGGGCAGCGGTACCAGCCGGTCGTCGTCGCCGTGCAGCCACAGCAGCGGGAGCGGGCCGGTGTCGCCGCCCTTGGCGACGGTCTCCAGGGTCCGTACGAACGCCTCCAGCGTCGGGCGCTTCATCGGGCCGTGCCAGACCAGCGGATCGGCGGCGTACGCGGCCCCCACCGCCGGGTCGCGGGAGAGCGCGGCGGGGCTGACGGGGGTGTCCGGGATCTCGTCGAGGGCGAGCAGGCGTCCCGGCAGCTCCCAGACGCCGATGACCGGGCCGGACAGCACCAGCGCGGCGAGCCCGTCGCCGTACCGCTGGGCGTAGCGGGCGGCGATCAGGCCGCCCATGGAGTGGCCGATCAGGACGACCGGCAGCCCGGGGTGCGCGGCACGGGCCAGACCGGCGACTGCGTGCACATCGGTGACCACGTCCTCGAAGTCCTCGATCACCACACGCTCGCCCGCGGACCTGCCGTGGCCGATGTGATCGGGGCCGTACACCGCCGCGCCGTGTCGGGTCAGCACCTGGGCCAGTTCCCGGTAGCGCCCGGCGTGCTCGCCGTAGCCGTGCACCACGAGGGCGACGTACCGGGGCCCCGGATGCGGCCACTCCAGAGCCGTGATCGTGCCCCGGGTTCCGGTCAGGACGTGCTCCCGTGTGTCGGCCATGTCTCCTCCGGCTGCCTCGGTGAAGGTGCCCGAGGATCTTCCCAGGGGCCGGGTCCGCGGTCTATAGTCCAAAACTAGCACTGCTAATTAAGTCGGTCCGGGACGACGAGGTCCGGGGCCGGCCCGCCACGTATTCGCTCAGGAGTCCTGTCGTGCGTCCCGTCCACTTCGCGGCCGCCCGCCGCACACCCATCGGCAAGCTGCGCGGGTCCCTGTCCTCCGTACGGCCCGACGACCTGGCGGCGACCGTGATCCGCCACCTGGTCGCAGACGTGCCCGCGCTCGACCCGGCCCGCATCGACGACGTCTACTGGGGCGCCGCGAACCAGGCCGGCGAGGACAACCGCAACGTCGCCCGGATGGCCGCGCTGCTCGCCGGACTCCCCGAAACCGTGCCCGGTGCCACCGTGAACCGGCTCTGCGCCTCCGGACTGGAGGCGGTCACCGCCGCCGCCCGCACCATCGCCGCGGGCGAGGCCGAGATCGTGGTCGCCGGCGGCTCCGAGTCGATGAGCCGGGCCCCCTTCGTCCTGCCCCGCCCCGACGAGGCGCTCCCGCACCGCATCGAGACCGTCGACACCCGCCTCGGCTGGCGCCTGGTCAACCCCGCGATGAAGGAGCTCCACGGCCTGCTGTCCATGGGTGAGACCGCCGAGGAGGTCGCCCAGCGGTACGGCGTCCCGCGGGAACGCCAGGACCGGTTCGCGCTGCGCAGCCACCAACTCGCTGCCGCGGCACGGAAGAACGGGCACTTCGACGACGAACTCCTGCCCGTGGAGCGCCCGGACGGCATCGTCGTCGACAGCGACGAGTGCGTCCGCGAGGACACCTCGTACGAGAAGCTCGCCCGGCTCAGGCCGGTCTTCCGGGACGGCGGAACGGTCACCGCGGGCAACGCCTCGCCGATGAACGACGGTGCCGCCGGACTGCTGCTGGTCAGTGAGGAGGCACTGAACGAGCTGGGGCTGGAGTCGCTCGGCCGCTACGTCGCGGGCGCCTCGGCCGGCGTCCACCCCGACGTCATGGGCATCGGGCCGGTGCCCGCCACCCGCAAGGCGCTCGCCCGTGCGGGCTGGGAGACCGGTGACCTCCAGGAGGCCGAGTTCAACGAGGCGTTCGCAGCCCAGGCCCTCCCAGGGGTCGACCGGCTCGGCATCGACCCGGAGTTGGTGAACCCCAGCGGCGGCGCCATCGCCCTCGGCCATCCGCTGGGCTGCTCGGGCGCCCGCATCCTCACCACCCTGCTGCACCGCATGCGGCGCACGGGAGCGGAACGCGGGCTGGCGACCATGTGCGTCGGAGTCGGGCAGGGGAGCGCGGTGCTGGTGGAGCGGCACTGAGCCGAGCTTCGCAGCACCGGTCGGCCGTACCGGCCCCTCCGTGGATCGAGGACCGCCGTTCTGGCCGAAGCGGGGGTCCGGGGCGGGCCCCCGGACGGCAGGACGGCCCACGGCCACCAGCCGGCACCCTTCTGACGGCGGCCGAACGCATGTGCATAGCATCGGTGTCCGCATGAACACGATGACGCTCTGGCACATAACCGGCTGGGAGTGCGCCGCCCTCGCCTTCGCGGCGCTCCTCGTCGGCTTCTCCAAGACCGCCGTGAGCGGGGCCAACACGGTCAGCCTCGCGATCTTCGCGGCGGTCCTGCCCGCCCGCGCCTCCACCGGCGTACTGCTCCCCGTACTGATCGTCGGCGACCTGCTCGCCGTCGCCACCTACCGCCGGCACGCCCACTGGCCCACGCTGTGGCGGCTGTTCCCGGCCGTGGCGGCCGGCGTGGTGATCGGCACGCTGTTCCTGGTGTGGGCCGACGACGGGGCCGTACGGACCTCGATCGGCGCGATCCTGCTGCTCATGGCAGCCGTCACCGTGTGGCGGCGGCGCAGGGCCGACGCGGACGAGGAGCCCGCGCCGGTCGCCGGCCGCACGGGCCGGATGAAGGCCCGTTCGTACGGTGTCCTCGGCGGGTTCACCACCATGGTCGCCAACGCGGGCGGCCCGGTGATGTCCCTGTACCTGCTGTCGGCCGGCTTCCGGAAACTGGGCTTCCTGGGCACGTCGGCCTTCTTCTTCCTGATCGTGAACGTGTCCAAGCTGCCCTTCAGCGCCGGCCTCGGCCTGATCGACGGCCGTTCGCTGCTGCTCGACGCCGCGCTCGCCGTGTTCGTCGTGCCCGGTGCGTTGTTCGGCAAATGGGCCGTGAGCAGGATCAACCAGCGGCTGTTCGAGCAGCTGGTGATCGCCGCGACCGTCGTGGGCGGTGTGCAGCTGCTCCTGAAGTAGGGCCGCCCGGGGGGGCTATCGCCGCAGTCCGAGCAGGGCGGGCAGGTCCGCGAAGGAGTCCAGGACGTGGTCCGGGGTGCCGCTCGCCCTCTCGTGCGTCTGAGGCAGGTACTTGCCGGTCCGCACCAGGACACCGGTGATCCCCGCGCGCTGCGCCGCCAGCACGTCCGACTCGATGTCGTCGCCCACCATCAGCGCCCGGTCCGCGCCGACCCCGAGCCGGGCCAGCGCCGCCCCGAAGAACGCCGGTGACGGCTTGCCGGTGACCTCCGCCTCGACCCGCGCGGCCTTCTCCAGGCCGAGCAGGAAGGCGCCGGTGTCCAGCTGAAGACCGGCGTCCGTGCGCCAGTACAGATTGCGGTGCATGGCCACCAGCCGCGCACCACGCTGGAGGTGCCCGAAGGCCCGGTTCAGCGCCTCGTACCCGAACTCGGGACCCGCGCCGCCGACGACCACCACGTCCGGCTCGGTGTCCCCGCCGACCAGCGTCACACCGGCGAGGTCCTCCTCGACGTCCCCGCTGTTGAGGAGGGCGCACCGGGCGCCGGGAAAGTGCTCGGCGAGGTGGGCCGCGGTGACGGCGGGCGCGGTGAGCACGTCCTCGGCCGTCACCTCGAAACCCGCCCCCGACAGCGTCCCGGCGATCGACGCGCGCGTACGGGAGGTGGTGTTGGTGACCAGCGCGACCCCGAGCCCGGCGCCACGGATGTCCCGCAGGGCCTCCACCGCCCCCGGCAGCGGCTGCCACGAGACGGTGAGCACCCCGTCGATGTCGATCAGCACGGCACTTACGGACTCCATCCCCGGACCATAGCGAGGCGGGCGGCGTACCGGCCCGTACGACGGGACCGGTCGTCACCCGACCGGAACGGACGCCGTACTCTCACCTCCATGTCCCCGCACGTCCTGATCCTCGGCGGCACCACCGAGGCACGGCGGCTCGCCGCCGGCCTGGCGGCCCGTCCCGGTGTCCGGGTCACCACTTCGCTGGCGGGCCGGGTGGCCCGGCCCGGTGCCGTGGAGGGGGACCTGCGCATCGGTGGCTTCGGCGGAGCGGAGGGGCTGGCGGACTGGCTGCGCGAGCACCGTGCGGACGCGGTCGTGGACGCCACCCACCCCTTCGCCACGTCGATCACGGCGAACGCGGCACGGGCCGCGCGGGCCACCGGACTTCCCCTCGTGGTCCTGCGCCGACCGGGCTGGCGGCCCGCCTCGGGCGACCGCTGGCACCAGGTGCCGTCGCTGGAGGCGGCCGCGGACGCCCTGCCAGGCCTGGGCCGCCGGGTGTTCCTCACCACCGGCCGGCTGGGCCTGGCGGCCTTCGCCCACCTGACGGACCTGCACTTCGTCGTACGGTCCGTGGAACCACCCGGGCCGCCGATGCCGCCGGACGTCGAAGTGGTCCTGGCCCGGGGGCCGTTCACGGTGGCCGACGAACTGGCGCTGCTGCGCGCGCACCGCCTCGACGTGCTGGTCACCAAGGACAGCGGGGGAGAGGCGACGGCCGCCAAACTGACGGCCGCGCGCCGACTCGGGCTGCCCGTCGTCGTCGTGCGCCGCCCCCCGCTGCCGGACGGCGTGACCGCGGTGCCCGACGTGGCGGACGTGCTGGAAGGGCTGGGCCTCACCCCGCGGTGACCGGCGAGTGCCGGTCAGTCGTCCTTCGGGTGCCGGCGCAGCAGATACGTGTCCATGATCCAGCCCTTGCGCTCACGCGCCTCGGCCCGCACCCTTTCGATGCGCGGACCGGCCTCCGCGACCGGACCGGAGACGAGGATCTCGTCCGGGGTGCCGATGTAGGCGCCCCAGTAGATGTCGATGTCCTGATCGGCGTACCGCCGGAAGGCCTGGTGCGCGTCGAGCATCACCACCACGTCGTCCACCCCCTCGGGGAACCCCTCGGCCAGCCGCCGGCCCGTGGTGATCTGCACCGGCCTGGCCACCCGGTTCAGCCCCGTGCGGTGCCGCGCGACGAGCGCCGAGACGCTGCTGATGCCCGGCACGACGTCGTACTCGAAGGTCACCGCGCCCCGCGCGAGAACCTCTTCGAGGATCCCGAGGGTGCTGTCGTACAGCGCCGGATCCCCCCACACCAGGAAGGCCCCGGCCTCGTCCTCCCCGAGCTCCCCGGCGATCAGCCGCTCGTAGACGTCGGCGCGGGCGCTGCGCCAGTCCCCGACGGCCGGGGAGTACGCGGCGCCGCCCGCGTTCCGGTCCCGCTCCGGGTCGCGCGCCTCGACCAGCCGGTACGACCCCTCCGGTACGTGCGCGTCCAGCATGTCCCGGCGCAGCCGCGTCAGATCGCTCTTCGTCTCACCCTTCTCCAGGATGAAGAACACGTCGGTGCCGCGCATGGCCCTGACCGCCTGCAGGGTCAGCTGGTCGGGGTCGCCCGCACCGATACCGATGACATGAATCTTTCGCACGCCCCGAGTCTGCCCCATGCCACTGACCGTGCGTGCACCGCCTCCGCACGCGGCGCTACGGGGCCCCGCGTCCCCGCAGTCGGGGCGCCTCCGCCCCGGCGTCGACCCCGCCGCCGTCCCGCGCCACGCGGCCCGCCAGCTCCCGGGCCCAGCCGGCGAGCCCGTCCAGATCCATCCCGTACGGCCGCCGCTCACCGCACTCCGCGGCCCACTCCTCGACGGCCCCCGCACCGCGCCGCAGCAGCCGCGCGCCACCGACGGCATTGCCCCGGGCGGAGTGCGTGAGCCCGACGGCCAGCTGGGCCAGCCCCCGCCACAGCGTGCGCTCCTCCTCGGGCCCCGACTTCCAGGCGTCCTCGAAGACCTCGTGCGCGTGGAACGGCCTGCCCGCGTCCAGCAGCGACTGTGCCTCACGGACCGTCTCCCGCGCAGCGCGCACGACCCCCTCCGGCTGACGTGCCACCCCGTCCGCGCCGTACGGCAACGGTCTGCCGAGCCCGTCCCGGGGCCGGGCGTTCCTCGCCCGCCCCTCGCCGTCCCGGTCCCGGGTCTCCGCCGGTCGCCCCGACGATGCTCCTGTGCTGCCCATGCGACCGATTGTCCACCGCGGCCCCGTGCCCTCTTCGGCGCAGCCCGGCAGGTGGGGTAAAGTGCTGTTCGCGCGATCACACGGGTCACCGTGAGTCAGCGCACCGGGACGTGGCGCAGCTTGGTAGCGCACTTGACTGGGGGTCAAGGGGTCGCAGGTTCAAATCCTGTCGTCCCGACTTGCGAGAACGCAGGTCAGAAGCCCGTGCGGGAGTTTTCCGGCACGGGCTTCCGCATTTTCTCGGTCTCGGCGGGTTCCTGGGGTTCCTCGGGTTCCTCGGTTTTGTCGGTTTTCCGGGTTCCTCGATTTTCTCGCCCGCCGGTGTCACACTTCCGGTCCTCCTGCTGCTCATAGAGGCAAGACACCGCAGGAGGTCCCATGACGTCCGACACCTCGTCGGCCACCCGAGTGTTCGTCGAGCACCGTGAGCTGCTGTTCTCCATCGTCTACAACATGCTCGGCAGCGTCGCCGACACCGAGGACGTGCTGCAGGAGGCCTGGCTGGCCTGGTCGTCCAGGGAAGCGGCGGAGGGCCGGGAGCGGATCGGCAGTCCGCGCGCGTATCTGGCGAGGATCGCGGTCAACAAGGCCCTCGCCCGGCAGGCCGCCATCAGCCGGCGCCGCGAAACCTATGTCGGACCCTGGCTGCCCGAACCACTGGTCACCCCGTTCGTGGACCCGGCCGGCGACACCGAGTCGGTGTCACTGGCGCTGCTGGTCGTCCTGGAGACGCTCACCCCGCTGGAGCGCGCGGTGTTCGTCCTGCACGAGGTGTTCGGCTACGCCCACACCGAGACCGCGGAGATCCTGGGACGCAGTCCCGCGGCGGTGCGTCAGCTCGCCCATCGCGCATGCGAGCACGTCCAGGCCCGGCGCCCGCGCCACCGCGCCGATCCACGGCTGCGGCAGCAGGTGACCGAGCACTTCGTGGCCGCGGTGTCCGGCGGTGACCTCGAGGCGCTGCTGCGGATCCTCGCGCCGGACGTGACGCTGTGGGCCGACGGCGGGGGCAAGGCCACGGCCGCCGGTCCGCGGCCGGTGCACGGCCGGGAGAAGGTCGCCCGCCTGCTGGCCGGCGCGACCGGCCGCGCCCCGAGCGTCCTGGACGTCCGCTACCGGCGGGTCAACGGCGACCCCTCGGCGCTGCTGTTCGACGGCGACTCGCCCTTCGCCGTGCTGGTCCTCGACCTGGTGCCGGGCGGCCGGCAGGTGCGCGGCGTCTACTTCCTGACCAATCCCGACAAACTCACGGGTCTCACCCAGGAGGACAACGGATGAAGCTCACCATCGTGGCGGCAACCGGCGGCATCGGCCGTCACCTCCTCGAACAGGCCGTGGCCGCGGGCCATGACGTCACCGCCGTCGTACGCAACCCGGCGAACCTGACCGAGCGCGGCGGCCGGGTACGCGTCGTCGTGGCCGACCTGGCCGCGCCGGACCCGGACGCGCTGGCGTCCGCCGTCGACGGCCGGGACGCCGTCCTGTCCGGACTGGGGCCGCGCAGGCCCAGGGCCGAGGCGGGCATCACCTCGCGCGGCACACGGGCCCTCGTGGCCGCGATGCGGACGACCGGCGTCAGGCGCCTTGTCGTGGTCAGCGCCGCGCCGATCGGCACCGTGCCGTCGCCGGGCCGGCCGAACCCGCCCAGGCACGACCCCGGCGACGGGTTCCTCATGCGCCACCTCGGCAGCCGCATCGCGCGGGTCGCGTTCAGCGCGCACTACGCGGACCTCGCCCTGATGGAGGACCTGGTGCGGGACAGCGGTCTGGACTGGACGATCTCGCGCCCGCCGCGCCTGACCGACAAGCCCCTCACCGGCGTCTACCGGACCGCGTACGAGCAAAACCTCCGCGGCGGTTCACGGGTCTCGCGCGCCGACGTCGCCCATCACATGCTGCGGGTCCTCGAACAGCCCGGGACGGCAGGCCGGACCATCGGCATCGCCGACTGACGCCCACGGACCAGCCTCCGGACGTTCCCGCGGTCTCGGCCCGGAGGTGATAGAGAGTCGACCATGACCAATTCGTACACCGGCGCCCGTGCGACGGGCACCCGATGACCGCGGGCATCGACACCCCGGACGGCCGGGGCCGTACCGGCCTCGACCGGACCGGGCTGGACCTGACCGGCAATCCGCGGGTCAAGGTCCGCGAGGTGAAGCTCCTGTCCAGCCACTGGTACGTCGAACGCGCCACCACCTTCGACATCCGGCTCGCCGACGGCTCCTGGAGCACCCAGACCCGCGAGACGCACGACCGCGGCAACGGCGCCACCCTGCTGCTGTACGACAGGGAACGCGAAACCGTGCTGCTCACCCGGCAGTTCCGCTTCCCGGTGTACGTCAACGGGCATCCGGACGGCATGCTCGTCGAGACGCCGGGCGGGCTGCTCGACGCCGATGACGAGCACCCGGAGATCGCCGTGCGGCGCGAGGCGGTGGAGGAGACCGGGCACACCGTGGGCGACGTCCAGCACGTCTTCGACGTCTACATGAGCCCGGGTTCGGTGACCGAGCGCGTGAGCTTCTACGCGGCCGCCTACGGACCCTCGACCCGCACCCACGAGGGCGGCGGACTGGACGAGGAGGGCGAGGACATCGAGATCCTCGAACTGCCCTTCCGCCGGGCCCTGGAGATGATCCGCACCGGCGGGATCGCCGACGCGAAGACGATCATGCTGCTCCAATGGGCCGCTCTGGAAGGGCCGTTCGCCGCCTCTTGACCTGAAGCGCGATTTCGGTGTGCCCGGGCTGGGCGCCATGCTGTTCGGGTCGGGTACGCACGAGAAGACCTCCCTCGCCGTGCGCGACCGTCGACCGGGCCGCGGCCCGCCCCCCCCCCGCCCCGCCGCCCCCGGCGGGGTGGCGGGCGGGGGGGCGCGGGGGGCCCCCCGGAAAAAAACAAACCCC
>NZ_JBHYKH010000329.1:0-10104 GCF_042741275.1 Streptomyces sp. NPDC058964 | reverse complement strand
GTACGAAATGCGCGCGAGGACGCCGTGCCACCACCCCGGCAGCCGTCCAAACCGACGCTGAGCCGTCCGCCCGGGGCGAGCGAGCCGGGCGAGGCGACGATGTTCCGCGCGGATCCGCCCATGTTGTTGTCCGGGTATCCGTTGTTGGCCCCGTTGTTGGCCCCGTTGTTGCCTCCGTTGTTGGCCCCGTTGTTGCCTCCGTTGTTGGCCCCGTTGTTGCCTCCGTTGTTGCCTCCGTTGTTGCCTCCGTTGTTGGCCCCGTTGTTGCCTTCGTTGTTCCCGACCCCGTTGTTGTTGGGGTACCCGTTGTTGGCTCCGTTGTTCCCGACCCCGTTGTTGCCGCCGTTGTTCCCGACCCCGTTGTTGTTGGGGTACCCGTTGTTCCCGAAGTTGTTGTTGTCGCCGGGCCGGTCCCGGTCCCCGTTGTTGTTCCCGACCCCGTTGTTGTTGTTCGGCCGGAACCCGTTGTTGTTGCCGACGCCGTTGTTGGGGAACCCGTTGTTCGGGACCCCGTTCGGGAAGCCGCTGATGCCCTGGCCACCCGGAACGACGACACCGCCGACACCGCTGACACCGCCGACACCGCTCACGTCGGAGCTGCTCGGACCGCCCGGGTTGCCCACGCCGTCGGCGACGGCCGCGGGGGCGGCGAGCCCGAGGGCGGCGGCCGTCGCGGCCGCGGCCACCAGGGCGCGTGTGTTCCTCATGTGATCCTCCGCGGGAGGCACCCCGGGAACCGTCCCCGGTCTATCGGCGAGAAAGCACCTCCATGACAGACCCTCAGACGCGCGGAACACGCCCGCATTTCGAGAATGGTCCGTCCTGGTGAGCGGACACGCCTTCGGAAAAGCGCACAATCGGATATCACCGCAGGTCACGAGCCGTCAGAAAAATTCCTGTCCGCCGCAACTCGGATGGCGCACCAAATGGGTTCCGGGCCACCCGTTCGCCATCCACCCCGTCGCCGGTCGCGGATTCGGGACTTAGCGTTCTCGTATGCGCGATTGACGTGGCGACGGCCACGTCGAGAGGGGATGGCGAATGTTTGCGTCCGAGCTGGCCCTGCTTGCCGAAGAGGAGGACCGGAAGAAGAAGCGGGCCCCTTGGGGCGCCATAGCGCTTGTTCTGCTCACCGGGCTCGCGCTCATTCGGAACGGCTCGGGGGAGTTCGACGTCGGCCCGCCGCAGCCCGCGCAGGCAGCGGCCGCGGACAGCCGTGTCTCCGCCCCCGCCGTCCCCGGAAACCCCCAGGCCCTGCCGTTCTCCACCGTCGACCGGGTCAGGATCCCCGCGATCCGGGTCGACGCGCCCGTCGTGCCCGTGGGCCTCGACACCGATGGCTGGGTCACCGCGCCCCCACCCGAGGACCCGAACCTGGCCGGCTGGTTCACCGGCGCCGTCTCGCCCGGCGAGAAGGGAACCTCGGTGATCGTGGGTCATGTCGACAACACGAAGGGCCCGGCCGTGTTCTACGCGCTCGGGTCCCTGAAGAAGGGCAACCGCATCGAGGTCGCGCGCACCGACGGGAAGACGGCCGTCTTCGAGATCTACGGCATCGAGGTCTTCGCGAAGAGCAACTTCCCCGGAGACCGGGTCTACGGCTCCAAGGGCACGCCCGAACTGCGGGTCATCACGTGCGGGGGAGGATTCTCCAAGCAGCACGGCTACGACGGGAACGTCGTCGTCTTCGCCCGCCTGGCCAAGGTCCGCTGAGCGGCGCCGGCGGGCTGGGCGGCGGCCCGGTCAGGTGGTGCGCCGTCGGGGGACGGTGATGTGGTAGCCGGAGTCCAGCAGATACGGCAGGTACTGGCGCAGCGCCCGCACGCTCTGGGAACGGTCGCCCCCGGCGTCGTGGGAGAGCACGACGACACCGGGGGCGGCGCCGTGCTCGATCCGGTCGATGATGGTGCGGGTGCCCGGGGTGGTCCAGTCGAGGCTGTCGACCGTCCAGGCCAGCGGCTCCATCCCCATCTCCGCGCCCAGCTGGAACGCCGCGCGGTTCCAGGCCCCGTAGGGCGCCCGGAACCACCGGGGAGGTTCCCCGTAGGCGTCCTCGATGACATCGCTGGTGCGCACCATCTCGGAGCGGATCTCGCCGCGGTCGAGCTGGGTGAGCAGCGGATGGGTCCAGGTGTGGTTGCCGACGATGTGCCCGACGTCGGCCATCCGGGCCAGCAGTTCCTTGTTGTCTACGGCCATCTCCCCGCACACGAAGAACATCGCGCGGACGCCGTACTCGTCCAGGGTGTCCAGGATGTCGGGCGTGTAGCGGGGGTCGGGTCCGTCGTCGAAGGTCAGCACCATGACGCGCCCGCGTCCGGGCATCTCCAGGATCGGTTCGTCCCGCACCGCCACCTTGCCGGGCCGGGCGCGCGGTGGTCCGTCGCCGGTGAGGGGCTGGAGCCGGTAGGCGGAGGGCTTGAGCGCGGCGCGCGCCTGCGGGCCGCCCGCGAGGGGCGGCGCCGCCGCGCGTACCGACTCCTCGTCCGTGCCCGAAGCGAGCAGTCCGGCCGCCCCGGCGGCGCCCAGTACGGCGGCGCCGGCGAGCAGCAGCCCGCGCCGAGTGAGCAACTGATCCTTCTGCATGACTCATCAGTCGCCCCACGAGGCTCCGGCGCACCACAGCGCCACCGGTGTGGCGGCGGGAAAACACCCGGTCGGCCCAGTGGCCGGGTCAGCGGTGGCGCACCAGAGGGAAGGGAAGCGTCTCCCGGATCGTCAGGCCGGTGAGGAACATGACCAGTCGGTCGACGCCGACACCGAGTCCGCCGGTGGGCGGCATGGCGTACTCCAGGGCGTCCAGGAAGTCCTCGTCGAGTTCCATCGCCTCGGGGTCTCCCCCGGCGGCGAGCAGGGACTGGGCGGTGAGGCGGCGGCGCTGCTCGACGGGGTCGGTCAGTTCGGAGTAGGCGGTGCCGAGTTCGGTGCCGAAGGCGACCAGGTCCCAGCGTTCGGCGAGCCGCGGGTCGGTGCGGTGCTGCCGGGTGAGCGGGGAGACCTCGGTCGGGAAGTCCTTGTAGAAGGTGGGCAGCCGGGTCCGCTCCTCGACGAGGCGCTCGTACATCTCCAGGACGACATCGCCGTGCGCGTCGTCCGGGGTGTACGGCACGCCCGCCCGGTCGCACAGCCTGCGCAGGGTGTCGGTGGCGGTACCGGGGCCGATCTCCTCCCCCAGCGCCTCGGAGACCGCGCCGTACACGGTCCTGACCGGCCAGGGCCCGGAGATGTCGTGTTCCTCGCCGTCCTTGCGGACGACCGGGCGGCCGAAGGCGGCGACGGCGGCGCCCTGGATCAGTTCGCGGGTCAGATCGAGCATCACGTCGTAGTCGGCGAAGGCCTGGTACGCCTCCAGCATGGTGAACTCGGGGTTGTGCTTGTGGGAGACGCCCTCGTTGCGGAAGGTGCGACCCAGCTCGAAGACCTTCTCCAGGCCGCCGACGCACAGGCGCTTCAGATACAGCTCGGGGGCGATCCGCAGATAGAGGTCGAGGTCGTAGGCGTTGATGTGCGTGGTGAAGGGACGGGCGTTGGCACCGCCGTGGATCTGCTGGAGCATCGGGGTCTCGACCTCCAGGTAGCCACGGTCGAGGAGGCCCTGGCGCAGGGCCTGTACGGCGGTGGAGCGGGCGCGGACCACGTCGCGGGCGTCGGGGCTGGCCACCAGGTCGAGGTAGCGCATACGGACCCTGGCCTCGGGGTCGGCCAGGCCACGGCGCTTGTCGGGCAGGGGGCGCAGGCACTTGCCGGTCAGCTGCCAGGAGGTGACGAAGACGGTCGGCTCGCCCTTGTCGCTGACGCCGGCCCGGCCGGTGGCGGTGATGTGGTCGCCGATGTCGGTGTCGGCCGTGAACCGGTCGAGGGCGGGGCCGGAGCCGGTGCGGGTGAGGGCGAGCTGGTGGTCGCCGGACCAGTCGCGCAGGACGACGAAGACGATGCCGCCGAAGTCGCGGACCAGCATGATCCGGCCGGCGACCGTGACCTCCTCGCCCTCTCTCACCTCGGCGAGGATGTGGGTCGGCTGCGGGATCCCCACGGGGTAGGGGTCGGTGCCCTCGGCGCGCAGCCGGTCGAGCCTGCGGTGCCGGACGCGGACCTGTTCGGGCAGGCCCGCGTCCGGAGCCGCGGGCCCGGCCTCGTCCCCTCCGTCGAGACCGAGCTCGGGCAGGGGCGGCAGTCCCTCGGTGGTCGTGGGCCGCTGCCCGGCCTTCGAGTGCCCCTTTCCCCAGAGTTTGCGCAGCGACGGTACGGAGACGAAGCCCTCGGCGATTCCGGAGGCCAGGCCGATGCGGGCGAGGGCGGCGGTGTCGCCGTAGCAGATGAAGCGCGGGTACCACTCGGGGTGGTACTTCGCGTTCGAGCGGTACAGGGCCTCCAGTTGCCACCAGCGGGAGAAGAACAGCAGCAGCCGGCGCCACAGCCGCAGGACCGGTCCGGCGCCGATGCGGGCCCCCTCCTCGAACACCGAGCGGAACGCCGCGAAGTTGAGGGAGATCCGGCGCACGCCCAGCTTCGGCGCGGCGGCGCAGAGTTCGGCGACCATGAACTCCATGACCCCGTTGGGGGCGCTGCGGTCACGCCGCATCAGGTCGAGGGAGACGCCGTCCCTGCCCCAGGGCACGAAGGAGAGCAGGGCGAGGAGCCGGCCGTCGTCGCCGCTGGCCTCCACCAGGAGACAGTCGCCGTCGGCCGGGTCGCCGAGCCGGTCCAGGGCCATGGAGAAGCCGCGTTCGGTCTCGGTGTCCCGCCACGCGTCGGCCTTGTCGACGACCTCCTCCATCTCGCTCTCGGTGAGGGCGTCGTGGCGGCGGATGCGGCTGGTGGCACCGGTGCGCCTGACCCGGTGCACGGCCTGACGGGTGACGCGCATGTCGCGGCCGTCGAGGTCGAAGCCGGGCACGTGGACGATGGCCTCGTCACCGAGCTGCAGCGCGCCCAGTCCGGCACGGGCGTAGGCGGTGGCGCCGGACTCGGAGGCACCCATCACCGCGGGGGCCCAGGCGTGGCGGCGGGCCACGTCGAGCCAGGCCGCGATGGCGTGCGGCCAGGCCTCGGGGTCGCCGACGGGGTCACCGCTGGCGAGGCAGACGCCGGCCTCGACGCGGTAGGTGACCGCGGCCTTGCCGGTGGGTGAGAACACGACGGCCTTGTCGCGCCGGGTGGCGAAGTAGCCGAGGGAGTCGTCCTCGCCGTGCGCCTCGAGGAGGGCACGGATGCGGGCCTCCTCGTCGCCGTGCAGGGCGGCCTCCAGACGCTGCGAGCGGAAGAGGGTGGCCGCGGCGTTCAGCAGCGCGAGGGCGCCGAACAGGCCGAGCAGGAAGGTGACGGGGCGGGGCGGGCGCCCGTCGAAGGAGCGGTCGGAGACGAGGCCGCCGCACACCCGGTCGGCCGCCCAGGCCAGGTGCTGGCTCTGGGGCAGGGTGCCGGGGAAGAGCGCGACCAGGCCCCAGCCGGCCAGGATCGCCACGGCGAGGCCGACGAGCAGGACGGCGAGCGCCCGCCACACGGCTCCGCGCCGCGAGGCGGCGTAGAACTCCTTGCGGGCCACGACCAGCAGGACCAGCGCGAGACCGCACACCACCAGGGAGGGGAGCGACTGGGTGTACTGGCCCATCGCGACGCCGAGGATGCCGCCGAGGACGAGCAGGCCCAGGTAGACGACGACCAGCCACCAGGCGACGTTCTTGCGCGCCCCGGTCGCGGCCGCCAGCAGGAACAGGAAGACGGCGTACGCCAGGTTGGCGCTGACCGGCACGATGAGCAGGTCGAGGAAGCGGACGAGCGGGCGGAGCAGGACGCGCAGCGGGGCGATGAACGCGAGCAGGGCGCACAGCAGGCCGAGGGCGCCGAAGAAGGTCGCGAAGCCTTCGGGCACGTGGCTGAGGAAACCGCCCTCGGGCGGCCGTATCGGGCCCGCGGCGTCCTTCCCCCTGGCGGCCTCCGCGGTGGCACTCATGGTTCCGACTGTAGGAAGGCCCCGGGCGGCTCGCTCGTCGAGCGGTCCGTACAGCGACCGGAGCGGGGTGTTCCGATAGCCTCACGGCTGTGACGGAACAGCACGGGCAGCACGGGCAGGACGAACAGCACGAGCACCGGTTCGAGCGCGGCACGGACGGACCGAAGGTCATCGTGGTCGGCGTGGACGGTTCCGACTCCTCGCTGCGCGCCGCGGCCTACGCCAGTGGGCTGGCCCGGCGGCAGCACGCGCTGCTCGCCGTCGTGTACGTGCAGCCGATGCTCACGGCCGGCGCGGCCATGGGGGCGCCGGTGGCGGAGACGACCGACGAGATCGCCGAGGACCTGATCGGGCAGATCCGGGAGGCGGCCCAGCGTCTCAAGGGGATATTCGACGTGCGCTGGGAGTTCCACACCTTCCGCGGGGACCCCTACAACGGCCTGGTCAAGGCGGCCGACGAACTCAAGGCGGACGCGGTGGTCGTCGGCGCCTCCGAACAGGCGGGCCACAGGATCATCGGCTCGGTGGCGATCCGCCTGGTGAAGGCGGGACGCTGGCCGGTGACGGTGGTGCCGTGACGAACGGGTGACCACGCGGCCGGCGGCCGCGGAGCACCCGCAGGACACGGTGACCCCGTGCCGGACCGCCCCCCAGCCGGGCGCCGGTCCGGCCGTTGAGGACGCGGGCCGCCCCGGGCGGTGACGGTGCCGCCGCTCGTCGTCGGCTCCATGGTCATCCGGCCGGTGACGGCGGTGCGTCCGCCGGGGTCGGTGGGGCGGGTGCCGGTGAGTGGTGTTCTCGGCGGGGCAGCAGGAGGGGAGTCGCCAGGAGGAGGAGTCCGGCGGTCGTGATCGCGGTGCGGGGGCCCGTGAGGGCGGCCAGTGCGCCCCACAGGGCGGTCAGGGTCGCGGTGCCGACCTTGCTGGTGACCGACCAGGCGGAGAGCGTGCGCGTGACCCGGTCCGCCGGGGTCTGGTCGAGACGGTGGGTGGCGAGGACCGGATTGAACACGGCGCAGCAGAAGATCAGGCCGAGTTCGACGGCCATGACGAGGAGCAGGCCGGGGGTGCCGGGCCGGACGAGTCCCAGGCCGACGGACCAGAAGGCGCGCAGTGTGCCGGCGCTCCGCAGGACCCGGTGCCGCCCGAACCGCGCGGCGAGCGGGCGGGCCAGCCGTGAGCCGGCCAGGCCGCCCAGGCACGGGAGTGCGAAGGCGAGGCCGTACTGCCAGGGGGCGAAGCCCAGATCGCCCAGCATGAGGACGGCGAGCAGCGGAGCCGTGGCCATGATCAGGCCGTTGACCAGCAACGTGTTCAGGAACAGCGGGCGCAGGACCGGGCTGGTCAGGATGTACCGCCAGCCTTCGAGGAGGCCGCCCGCCCCGGGCCGGGAGACGTTCGTGCGCACCGGACGCGTCTCACGCCCGCCGGCCCGGCGGATCCCCAGGGCCGAGAGCAGATAGCTGACCGCGTCCGCGGCGACCGTCGTGACCGGGCCGAACAGTCCGATCGCGGCACCGCCGAGCGGCGGACCGAGCACGGTGGCCATCCAGGTCGTGGACTCGAGCCTGCCGTTGGCGGTGAGCAGGTCCTCGGGCGGTACGAGGGCCTTCAGGAACGCTCCGGACGCGGCGTTGAAGGTGATGTCGGCCGCCGCGACGACGACGGAGACGATCAGGAGCTGGGCGAAGCCGAGGCCGCCGAGCGCGAACGCGGCGGGGATGCTCAGCATCGCGGCACACCGCACGAGGTCCATGGCGACCATCACCGGCCCCTTGCGCCGGAACTCCACCCACGGCCCGAGCGGCACCGCCAGCGCCGCCCCCGCCGCGAGGCCCGTGGCGGCCAGCGCCGAGACCTCTGCCGGTCCGGCGTGCAGCACGACGACCGCGATCAGAGGAAGGGCGTCGAAGGCGAGCCAGGTACCGAGCACGCTGACCGTGTACGCGGCCCACAGCCACCCGAACACCTGCCCCGCCCGCATGCACAACCTCCCGTTGCCCCAGGTCATGAAAGCGGGGGGATGCCCGCACTTCAAACAACCGACGCACACGCGGCCACAACCATTGGTTGTACACCTACGATCGGGCGTGGATCTCAAGGCCGTGCGCACCTTCGTCGCCGTCGTCGACGCCGGGCGGTTCCAGGAGGCCGCCGTGGAGCCGGCGGTCACCCAGCAGGCCGTGCCCCAGCGTGCCGCCGCGCTGGAGAGGGAGCCGGGTGTGCGGCTGTTCGCCCGGACCCCGCGCGGGGCCGGGCACACGGTCGCCGGTGTACCCGCACCCGCTTCTGCGGCAGGCCGCCAACCCGCATCCGGCGCTCGCCGCGCTCCGTGCGCATCCCACCCGGCCCTCGCCCAGCGGCGCCGGAACCTGGACGCCCGCGTGGGCCGAGACCATGCGTGGCGTCTTCCGTGAGGGAGGCCACTGAGCCATCATGATCCGCCGTCAGCCGTTTCCCGTCGGCGAAGAGGTGAGGAAGATGGCGAAGTTGCGCATGGGTGAGGGCATTCTCCGGCGCAAACCCATCGAACACATCGAGGAGACGGAGATCACCGAGGGCCCCCGGCTCGACCGGTCGCTCGGGCTGTGGCAGCTGACCGCGATCGGTGTCGGCGGCATCATCGGCGCGGGCATCTTCACGCTCGCGGGCACGGTGGCCAACGGTGTGGCGGGACCCGCGGTGGTCATCTCGTTCCTCATCGCCGGACTCGCGAGCGCGGCGGCCGCGCTGTCCTACGCCGAGTTCGCGGGGCTCATCCCGAAGGCGGGTTCGGCCTACACCTACGGGTACGCGGTGCTCGGCGAGTTCGCGGGCTGGTTCATCGGCTGGGACCTGCTGCTGGAGTACACGGCGATCGTGGCCGTGGTGGCGATCGGCATCTCCGGGTACTTCGGGTTCCTGGTCGAGGAGATGGGTGCCAACCTCCCCGCCTGGATGCTGGGAGCGCCGGGAACCGGCCCCGGCCACCGGGTCGACCTGTTCGCCGCGATCCTGTGCCTGCTCATCGCCTGGCTGCTGAACCAGGGCATCCGCAGCGCGGCCCGCTTCGAGACGTTCGTGGTGGCGCTGAAGGTGCTGGTGGTGCTGGTGGTGATCGGCGTCGGCGTCTTCCACATCGACACCTCGAACTACCATCCCTTCTTCCCGTACGGGGTCGGCGGGACGTTCACCGGTGCGGCGACCGTGTTCTTCGCGGTCTTCGGGTACGACGCCATGTCGACGGCGGCCGAGGAGTCGAAGGACGCGCAGCGGCACATGCCCAAGGCGATCATCTCCTCACTGGCCATCTCGATGGTGCTGTACGTGGCGGCCTGCCTGGTGCTGACGGGCATGCAGACGTACACGGACATCGACCCGGAGAGCGGCTTCTCGACGGCGTTCAAGTCGGTGGGGCTCAGCGGCCTCGCGGACGTGATCGCGGTGGGCGCGATCATCGGCATCCTCACCGTGATGTTCACGTTCATGCTGGGCGTGACCCGGGTGTGGTTCTCCATGTCCCGGGACGGCCTGCTGCCCGCGTGGTTCGCGAAGACGCACGCGACGCGGCACGTGCCGACGCGGGTCACCTGGATCGTCGGGGTGGCGTCGGCCGTCCTCGCCGGGTTCGTGCCGATCGGCGAGGCGGCCGAACTCACCAACATCGGCATCCTGCTGGCGTTCGTGGTGGTGTGCGCGGCGGTGATCGTGCTGCGCTACCGGCAGCCGGACCTGCCGCGCACGTTCCGTACGCCGTTCATGCCGTTCGTGCCGGCACTGGGCATCGTCTTCTCGATCTGGCTGATCACGTTCCTGCAGTGGCAGACGTGGGCGCGGTTCGCCGTGTGGTTCGCGCTCGGCCTGGTGATCTACTTCGGGTACTCGTACCGGAAGTCGGAGCTGGCACGGCGGGGTTAGAGGCCGGCCAGGAAGCCGGAGACGATCTCGTTGTAGGTTTCCGGCCGTTCCATGTTGGGGTAGTGGGCCGTGCCCTCGACGACGACGGAACGGCCGTCCGGGACCGTGCGGGCGAGCCGTTCCGCCTCGGCGATCAGGTCGGGCGCGTCCAGGGCGCCGTTGACCGTGAGGACCGGTACGTCGATCTTCGGGACGCGGGACCAGGTGCCGGTCATCGGCACGTGGTGGTTCTCCTCGTCCGGGGTGTGCTTGGCG
>NZ_JBHYKH010000328.1:0-10129 GCF_042741275.1 Streptomyces sp. NPDC058964 | reverse complement strand
GCGGCCGCGCCCCCCCCCCCCCCCCGGCATGGTGCGGTCGGCGTGGCGCGGCCGGCGTGGCGCGCGAGGACCGACGCCCCGGCCCGGTCAGCCGCTCCGACCCGGCCGCCACGCCGTCGGCCCGCACGTCCCGGGGCACCCGGTTCTTGACCCACTTCGACTCGGGCACGAGCCGCAACCACGGGCGTGGGCCCGGACCCGTCGGCTCGACCGGCGCGGGCGGGTCGTCCTCGGGACCGTCGATGCCCGGGGAGCGCGGGCGGGCAGACCGGGCCTCGTCGTACGCGGCCACGGCGTAGCCGTCCGGGGCCGTCGCCCGGAAGCGGGCGGGCCGCCCACCGTACGGCCGCCCGTCGCACGGGCTGCCGCACGGCAACGAGGGATCGGAACAGGGCCGGGGCATCGCTTCCCGGGACCGGTTAGGCTCCGGGACATGCGGATCTCCGTCTCCTCCGACATGAACGAACCCGTCGCCCGCCTCCTCGTCGAGGAGCTGCGCCGGCGCGGTCACGAGGTGCGCGTGCACGGAGCGCTGGAGGCGGGGGCGGACCCGCGGTGGGCGGTCTGCTCCGAGGCGGCCGCGCGCGATGTGGCCGCGGGCGCGGCGGATCAGGCCGTCGTGTGCTGCTGGACCGGCACGGGCGCCTCGATCGCCGCGAACAAGGTGCCGGGCGTCCGGGCGGCCCTGTGCACGGACGCGTACACGGCGGACGGTGCCCGCCGCTGGAACGACGCCAACGTCCTCGCCCTCGGCCTGCGTCTGACCTCCGAGCCCGTCCTCCGGGAGATCCTGGACGCCTGGTTCACGGCCGTGCCCAGCGAGGATCCCGAGGACCGGGAGAACGTGGCCCGCGTCGGTCGTCTGGAGGAGGACAGAAGGGTGTCCCCGTCGGACGGCCGGTCACCGGCGGCGTAACGGGGACACCGGGGGCGCGACGGGGGCGGCGCGCGGCGGGGTCAGTGGGCGCCGAGCCCGCCTCCGCCGAACGATCCGCTCGAACCCTTGCTCCAGCGCGGACGGTCCTTCGACGCGCTGGGCCGGGTCTGCATGTTGCTCAGCTCGTACGGGGTGAGTGGGCGACCGCCCTTGGGCATCACGGGAACCTCCTGGGACTCGCGGTTCTCGCGGATCTCGTGCACCGCGCCCTCCGGCGGCAGGTGCGGCTGTTCCTCGGGGCGCGGACGGGGCGACTCGCGGTACTTGACGCGGGCGTTCAGCCAGAAGCCGCCGGCCAGCACCGCCAGGACGGCCATGGCCACCAGGAAGAACACGAGACCTATCAGGCCACTCGCCGCGGCCAGCTGCATCGGTTCGGTACTCATAGCACATGGATACCCCGCCTATAAAGGGGCGAACCAGACACCTTCCGTCACCGCCCGTCGAGGTCCGGCCATGGCGGATTCCGCGTTTTGACCGGCCAGGTCCTGGTTACCCGCTGAACGTGGCACCGGCGAATTCCCGCCAGGAGCCCTACCGGTTCCTGGAGGACCGATTCGCGTGCGCGGAAGCGTGCGCGGACTGCGCCCGGGCGTGCGCACTCGGCGCGAGCGCCATCCGGCCGGACGGGGACGAAGAACGGGAGCGCGCCCGGCGGCAGGCCGTGATGTGCGCGGAGGTGTGCGACGCGACCTGCCGGGTGCTCGCCGAGTGCCAGGACGAGAGCGACATCCGCGTCCAGCTGGAGTGGTGCCGGTCGGTCTGCCTCGAATGCGCGCGCGTCCTCGACGGGCGGCCCGACGCCGAGGCGACCGCGGCGGCGTGTCTGGCGTGTGCCCGTGCCTGCGGGGACTTCATCGAAACGCTGCGCTGAGACCGATTCGGCAGGCCTGGACGAGGCTCTGTCTCCGTGCGGTGCCCACGCCTTTCCCCGTCCGCCTTCCTTTCCTCGCCATTCCCAATTTCTGAAACACGTTCTACGGTGTGCGCCGACAGGACCGGCCACCGGCAGCCTGGAGGCGCCGTGCATCTCGACCACACGCCCGAGCAGCAGCGACTGCGCACCGAACTGCGCGCCTATTTCGCCGACCTGGTGCCGGACAACGCCTACGCCCGCTACGCCGACCCCGCCGCACAGAAACGGTTCTACCGCGAAACCATCAGGCGGCTGGGCGCGGACGGCTGGCTCGGTGTGGGCTGGCCCGAGGAGTACGGCGGGCGCGGCCTGACACCCATGGAACAGTTCATCTTCTTCGACGAGGCCGCACAGGCCGGCGTACCGCTGCCGCTGATGGCGCTGAACACCGTAGGCCCGACGATCATGCGGTTCGGCACCGACGAGCAGAAGGCCCACTTCCTGCCGAGGATCCTCTCCGGCGAGATCGACTTCGCCATCGGCTACAGCGAGCCCGACGCGGGCACCGACCTGGCGTCCCTGAAGACCAGGGCCGTGCGGGACGGCGACGAGTACGTCGTCAACGGCCAGAAGATCTGGACGACCAACGGCGACACCGCGGACTGGGTGTGGCTGGCCGTGCGCACCGACCCGGACGCCCCGCAGCACAAGGGCATCACCATGCTCCTCGTGCCGACCTCGGATCCCGGCTACTCCTGCACCGTCATCAACACCCTCGCCTCGCACGACACCACGGCCAGCTACTACGAGAACGTCCGCGTCCCCGTCTCCCGCCGGGTCGGCGCCGAGAACCAGGGCTGGCGGCTGATCACCAACCAGCTCAACCACGAACGCGTCACCCTGGCCGCGCACGGCACCATGGCGATCCGCGCCCTGCGCGACGTCCAGCGCTGGGCGATGGAGACCAAGCTCGCCGACGGCCGCCGGGTGATCGACCTGCCCTGGGTCCGCGGCCGGCTCGCCCGCACCCACACCAGGCTCGACGCGATGAAGCTCCTCAACTGGCAGATGGTCACCGCCGTCCAGGAAGGCACGCTCACCCCGCAGGACGCCTCCGCGGTCAAGGTGTACGGATCCGAGGCCCGCCGGGACGCCTACGCCTGGCTCATGGAGATCGTCGCCGCCGCCGGCCCCCTGAGGGAAGGGTCCGCGGGCACGGTCCTGCACGGCGAACTCGAACGCGGCTACCGTTCGGCGGTCATCTTCACCTTCGGGGGCGGCAACAACGAGATCCAGCGCGAGATCATCTCCTGGATCGGCCTGGGGATGCCGAGGGTCCGGCGTTAGCCTGCGGGTATGCCTGAGCCCATGGCGGACCTCCGTCCGGGTGACCCGGGGCTGTTCACCCCGCGCTCGGTGACCTGGCAGATGCACGGCGACCCCATGATGTGGGTCGCCGGGATCCGCGCGCTCTACCTGCAGGCGCTGCATCCGCGCGCGGTGCGCGGCGTCATGGAGAACTCGGACTTCCGGCACGACGCCTGGGGCCGGCTGATGCGTACCGCGAACTTCGTCGGCACGACCACGTACGGCACGACCGAGGCCGCCGAGCGGGCCGGAGCCCGGGTGCGGAAGATCCACAGCATGCTGCGGGCGACGGATCCGGCCACCGGGGAGCGGTACGGCGTGGACGACCCCGAGCTGCTGATGTGGGTGCACTGCGCCGAGATCGACTCGTATGTGCGCGTCCTGCGCCGGTCCGGTTTCCCGCTCACGGACGCCCAGGCCGACCGGTACATCGCCGAACACCGGGTCAGCGCCCGGCTGGTGGGTCTCGACCCCGACACCGCGCCCGGCGACCTCGCGGAGCTGGCCGCGTACTTCGAAAAGGTGCGGCCACGGCTGGCCGCGGGACCGGACGCACGCGCGGTGGACGACTTCCTGCTCCGCCCGCCGACGCATTTCCTCCTGGTACCGGCGCGCGAGGTGCTGTGGCGGCGCGTGGCGCAGCTGGCGTACGCCTCCCTGCCGCCGTACGCCCACGATCTGTACGGCAGACCGGCCCCCGCACCGGCCACGGTCACCCGCCGACTGCGTGCCACGGGCGCGTTGCTGCGGTGCGTTCCCGCACGTCTGCGCTGGCAGCTCCCGCCCAAACACATCCTTCGCGCCATGGCCAGGCTCGGCCCGGGCTCACGTCCGGCACCGTACAAAGTCGGACGATAATCCGCCATACTGGACGAGCAGGGGGGTGTGTCACGGATCGGGCCGGCTGGGCGCGGCCGCGTCTTGACGGCAACCCCAGGGGAGGGGCGGACGGCGACGGGGGCGACGGCGGACGATGGCGGACACCAGGCTGGTGCAGGGCCGGTACCGGCTGCTCGATCTGATCGGGCGGGGTGGCATGGGGGAGGTGTGGCGGGCCCGGGACGAGTCCCTGGGGCGCCATGTCGCGGTGAAGTGCCTCAAGCCGCTCGGCCCGCACCACGACCAGTCCTTCACCCGCATCCTGCGGGAGCGGTTCCGCCGCGAGGCCCGGGTGGCCGCCGCGCTCTCGCACCGCGGAGTGACCGTCGTCCACGACTTCGGCGAGGACGACGGCATCCTCTACCTGGTCATGGAGCTCCTGCAGGGCCGCAACCTCTGCCAGCTCCTGGAGGACAACAAGCACCACGCGCTGCCCGTCGCCGACATCGTGGACATCGCCGACCAGGTCGCCGCCGCCCTCGCCTACACCCATCAACAGGGCATCGTGCACCGCGACCTGAAACCCGCCAACATCATGCGGCTCACCGACGGCACGGTGAAGATCTGCGACTTCGGCATCGCCAGACTCGGCCACGACATCGGCTTCACCTCCCGGCTGACCGGCACCGGCATCGCGATGGGCACCCCGCACTACATGTCCCCGGAGCAGATCAGCGGCTCCGAGGTCGACCACCGCAGCGACCTCTACTCGCTCGGCTGCGTGCTGTACGAGATCGCCACCGGGGTACCGCCGTTCGACCTGGGCGACGCCTGGGCCATCCTCGTCGGACACCGCGACACCGCTCCCCGTCCGCCGCGCGGCCACCGCGCCGAGATCCCCGAGTACCTGGAAAAGGTCATCCTCGACCTGCTGTCCAAACAGCCGGAGCAACGCCCCTGTGACGCGAGCGAGTTGGGGCACCGGATCACCGCGGGCCGTACGGCGCCCGCGTACGTGCCCACGGTGGTGACGCCCCAGCCCCGGCTGCGGCCGGCCGAGCCACTGCCCCGCGAACCCCGGCTGCCGTCCTGGACCCGGGGCATGCCCACCGGCCACAAGGCGACCGGCGCGGGGCTTCGCACCACGCCTCCGGATGCCGCGGCCGGCCTCACCGGCGAGTGGATCGCCCGGTCCGCCGCCGGTCCCGCACAGCTGCCGGTACCCGCCGCCCCGCCCCCGGAGGCCGTCACCGCGCTCGCCGGACGCCACAACGCGGGTCTCAGCCTGGGGCGGCTCGGCCGCTGGGCCGAGGCGGGCGAGGTACACCGCGCCGTCGCCGCGGAGCGCTCCCGTCTGCTCGGCCCCGACCATCCCGACACGCTGGCCAGCCGTTACGAGATCGCCTTCACCCTCAGCCGTACCGGCCGTGCCGCCGACGCCCTGCGCGAGTACACCGAAGTCGCCCGGGCGAGAGAGCGGGTGCTGGGCGCCGACCACCCCGACACGCTCGCGGCCCGCCAGGAAACGGCCTACGTCCTGGGGCAGTTGGGCCGCCACTTCGACGCGCACCAGGCATACACGTCGGTCCTGGCCGCCCGGGAACGCACCATGGGCCCGGACCACCCCGACACCCTGCGCTGCCGCCACAACCTCGCCTTCAACCTCAGCAGACTCGGCCGCCTCGACGACTCCTACCGCATGGCCCACGAGGTGGCCGCCGCACGAGCCCGGGTCCTGGGCCCGAACCACCCCGACACCCTGGTCACCCGCTATGAAGTCGCCTACGCGCTCGGGCAGCTGGGCCGCTGGGAGGATGCCCTGCGCACGTACCGGGAGGTCGCCGAGGCCCGCGCACGGGCCCTCGGCCCCGACCACGCCGACACCCTCGCCGCCCGTTACGAGGTCGGCATCAGTCTCGGCCGCCTGGGCCGCAGCGCGGACGCCCTCGAGCTGTACCGCGATCTGATCGACGACCGCACCCGGGCCCACGGTCCCGCGCACCCCGAGACCCTGCGCGCCCGGCACGGTCTCGGCGTCAACCTCGGCCGGCTCGGCCGCTGGGAGGAGGCCCTCGCAGAGTCCCGCGACGTCTGTGCCATCCGTGAGCGCGTCCTCGGTCCCGACCACCCCGACACCCTGGTCAGCCGCCGCGAGGTGGCCGTGAGTCTCGGCTGGCTCGGCCGCTGGCCGGACGCGCTGAGCGAGTACCGCCGGGTCGCCGCGGCCCGCGAACGCGTGCTGGGTCCCGACCATCCCGACGCCCTGGCCAGCCGCAACGACGAGGCCCACTGCCTGGAGCAGCTCGGCCGCGGTGCCGAGGCCGTCGAGCTGTACCGCAGGGTGGCGGTGCTGCGCCAGCAGCGGGCGTCCGGCGGACACTGAGCGGGGCACGGCACGCCTCTGGCCGTCGTAGATCATCACGTGTTACGAAGAACCATGCCTGCACACGAGGGATCCCGGACGTACGACACCGTCATCGTCGGCGGCGGCCACAACGGCCTGGTCGCGGCCGCCTATCTGGCCCGGGCCGGCAAGTCCGTGCTGGTGCTGGAGCGCCTGGACCACACCGGCGGCGCCGCCGTGTCGACCCGCCCCTTCGCCGGCGTCGACGCCCGCCTGTCGCGCTACTCGTACCTGGTCAGCCTGCTGCCCAAGAAGATCGTGCGGGACCTGGGCCTCGACTTCCGGGTCCGCGGGCGCACCATCTCGTCGTACACCCCCGCGGAACGGGACGGACGCCCGACCGGACTGCTCGTCGGCGGCGGCGAACGGCGCACCCGGGAGGCCTTCGCCCGGCTGACCGGAGGCGACCGGGAGTACCAGGCCTGGCAGCGCTTCTACGGCATGACCGGCCGACTGGCCCAGCGGGTCTTCCCGACCCTGACCGAACCGCTGCCCACCCGCGACGAGCTGCGCCGCCGCATCGACGACGAGGACGCCTGGCGGGCCCTGTTCGAGGAGCCCATCGGTGCCGTGATCGAGCGGGACTTCACCGACGACCTGGTGCGGGGCGTCGTCCTCACCGACGCGCTGATCGGCACCTTCGCCGACGCCCACGACACCTCCCTGCGGCAGAACCGCTGCCTCCTGTACCACGTCATCGGCGGCGGCACCGGAGCCTGGGACGTGCCGGTGGGCGGGATGGGCGCCCTGACCGACGCGCTGGCCGCCGCCGCGCGCGCGGCGGGCGCGGTGATCGCGACCGGGCACGAGGCGGTACGGATCCAGACGGACGGGCGCTCGGCCGAGATCGCCTACCGCACGGCCGACGGCGAGGGCGTCGCCACCGCCCGGCACGTCCTCGTGAACGCCTCGCCGCAGGAACTGGCGGTGCTGACGGGCGACGCGGCGCCGACCCCCGCCGACGGCGCCCAGCTGAAGGTGAACATGCTGCTGAAGCGACTGCCGAGGCTGCGCGACGGCTCCGTGAACCCGAGGGAGGCCTTCGCCGGCACCTTCCACATCGCCGAGGGCTACGAACAGCTGGCCACGGCCCATGCCCAGGCCGCGTCCGGCGAGCTGCCCGCGGCGCCGCCGTCCGAGATCTACTGCCACTCGCTGACCGACCCCACGATCCTCGGCCGGGACCTGGTCGAACGCGGCTACCAGACGCTCACCCTGTTCGGCCTCCACACGCCCGCCCGGCTCTTCGCCCAGGACAACGACGCGGTGCGCGACGAACTCCTCAAGTCCACGCTCGCACAACTCGAGTCCCACCTCGCCGAGCCGCTCGTGGACTGCCTCGCGACCGATGCCGAGGGCCGCCCCTGCATCGAGGCGAGAACCCCGCTCGACCTCGAACACGACCTGCGCCTGCCCGGCGGCAACATCTTCCACCGCGAACTCGCCTGGCCCTACGCCCAGGAGGACACCGGCCGCTGGGGAGTGGAGACCCGGCACGCCAACGTGCTGCTGTGCGGAGCGGGCGCGGTGCGCGGGGGAGGGGTGAGCGGGGTGCCGGGGCACAACGCGGCGATGGCGGTGCTGGAGGGGGACTGACGGCGATGTCCGACACGCCTCCGGTCCCGCCCTCGATGCCCGCCTTCGGTCCGTGACTTCTACGACCGCCTCGCCCCGACTACCACTTGATCTTTCCGGACTGGGAGGCGAGCATGGCGCGCCAGTCCGCGGTGCCGGACGGCCTGGTCCGGGCGCGGCTGGGCCCGGGGCCGCACCGGATCCTGGACTGTGCCTGCGGGATCGGCACCCAGGCGATCGGGCTCGCTCTCAGGGGCCACCGGGTCGTCGGCACGGATCTGAGCCCGGTCGCCGTCTCCCTGGCCGCAGCCGAAGCCGCCGCGCGGGGCGGCAGGCTGCCGGCGGCGGCGGCCGACATGCGTGCCCTGCCCTTCCGCCCGGCCGTCTTCGACGTCGTCGTCTGCGCCGACAACGCGCTGCCGCACCTGCTGACCGACGAAGACCTCGACACGGCCCTGGCGGACATGCGGCGGGTCCTGCGCGACGACGGCCTGGTGGTGATCACCGTCCGGGACTACGACGAACTCCGGCGAAGCCGCCCGTCCTCGACGCCTCCCCAGGGCTCCGGGACGGCCGCCGGCCGGGTGGTCACCTTCCAGCTGTGGCACTGGCGGGACGACGCGGAGAGCTACGAGCTGGAGCACTTCCAGCTGCTGTCCGCCGGAACCGGCCGGGAGGTCCGCGTCCGGCGCACCGCCTGCCGGGCCCTGACCCGCGGCCGGTTGACGCGGGCGGTGACGGCGGCCGGATTCACCGGCGTCACCTGGCACGAGCCGCCCGGAACCGGTTTCCACCAGCCGGTGCTCACCGCAAGAATCTGACGGAGCATCAGAAAACCCCTTCCCTCGGCCGGGGGACTGCGGCATCCTGCGCCCATGCAGACGGAGCTGAGCAAGAGACTGGGACTCGAGCACGCCGTCTTCGGCTTCACGCCGTTCCCCGCCGTCGCCGCCGCCATCAGCCGGGCCGGCGGCTTCGGAGTGCTCGGCGCGGTCCGCTACACGGCCCCCGACGAGCTCAAGCGCGACCTCGACTGGATCGAGACGCATGCCGAGGGCCGGCCGTACGGCCTCGACGTCGTCATGCCCGCCAAGAAGGTCGAGGGCGTCACCGAGGCGGACGTCGAGGCGATGATCCCCGAAGGGCACCGGCAGTTCGTCCGGGACACCCTCGCCAAGTACGGCGTGCCCGAGCTCGCCGAGGGCGAGGCCTCCGGATGGCGCATCACCGGCTGGATGGAGCAGGTCGCCCGTACCCAGCTCGACGTCGCCTTCGAGTACCCGATCCGCCTCCTCGCCAACGCCCTCGGCTCCCCGCCCGCCGACGTCGTGGCCCGCGCCCACGACCGGGGCGTGCTCGTCGCCGCGCTCGCGGGCAGCGCCCGGCACGCCCGCAAGCACCAGGAGGCCGGCATCGACATCGTCGTGGCGCAGGGCTACGAGGCCGGCGGTCACACCGGCGAGATCGCCTCCATGGTGCTGACCCCCGAGGTCGTCGATGCCGTCGCCCCGCTGCCGGTGCTGGCCGCGGGCGGAATCGGCAGCGGGCAGCAGGTGGCCGCCGCACTGGCGCTCGGCGCCCAGGGTGTGTGGCTGGGCTCCATATGGCTCACCACCACAGAGGCCGACCTCCATTCGCCCGCGCTGACCCGCAAGCTCCTCGCCGCAGGGTCCGGCGACACCGTGCGTTCGCGTGCCCTCACCGGGAAGCCCGCTCGTCAGCTCCGTACCGAATGGACCGACGCCTGGGACGACCGGGGCGGGCCCGGCACCCTGCCCATGCCCCTGCAGGGGCTGCTGGTCGCCGAGGCGGTCTCCCGCATCCAGAAGTACGAGGTCGAGCCGCTGCTCGGCACACCCGTCGGCCAGATCGTCGGCCGGATGACCAGCGAACGCAGCGTGCAGGCCGTCTTCGACGACCTCACCCGCGGCTTCGAACGGGCCGTCGACCGCATCAACCACATCGCCGGAAGGAGCGGCCAGTCGTGAGCACACCCCCCATCGGCTTCTGGGCCCAGGCCGCCCAGGACCCCGACCGCTCGATCCTCGTCGCCCCCGACGGCGAGCAGTGGACCGCCGGCCGGCTGCACGCCGCCGCCAACCGGCTCGTGCACGGCCTGCGCGCCCCGGGCCGGGTACGGGGCGGCGGCGTCGGCGCCGGGGGGGCCCAC
>NZ_JBHYKH010000327.1:0-10172 GCF_042741275.1 Streptomyces sp. NPDC058964 | reverse complement strand
GCGGTGGCACGACGGCCGGAGTCGTCGTTCAGATCACGCATGAGAGCCCTTCACGTTGTGCACTGTCCTGTCGCTCACTGCTGTCGCTCACTGCTGTCCCTCGCCGAATGGGTCCGTCACTGCTGCTCCCACGACCGGAACGTCCGCAGATGGTCCGGCGCGACCACGACGTCCAGCCGCTCGTCGTCCTGGTCGCCGCCGCCGAGCGCGGCGAGCAGCCGCCGGGCGGGTACGTTGCGCGGGGTGCGTTCCGCCGACAGCCGGACCTTGGCGCAGCCCAGCTCGTCGGCGCGGTCGGCCAGCCACCGCAACAGCCGTTCCTCGACGCCCCGGCCGAGCGCGCGGCAGCTCATCGTCCAGGCCACTACGTCGAGTCGGCCGCCCTCGGCGTGCAGGGCGAGCAGGGCGATCTGCCCGTAGTCCCCGAACCGGTCCCGGGCCGCAGCCGTCCACACCTCGCCGCGCTCCCGCCACCGGGCGAGGTCGGCGCCGTCGGACGAGCGGGCACGCAGGGTGAACTGGTTGGTGCGACGGACGAGTTGCTCGGCACGCCGGACGTCGTCCTCGCCCAGGGCGCGGATGTCGACCTCCAGCTCCAGCTGGTCCAGGAACTCCTCGAACCCGGCCTGTCCGCGGACCGCGTCCCG
This sequence comes from Streptomyces sp. NPDC058964, assembly GCF_042741275.1. Taxonomy (NCBI): domain Bacteria; kingdom Bacillati; phylum Actinomycetota; class Actinomycetes; order Kitasatosporales; family Streptomycetaceae; genus Streptomyces; species Streptomyces sp. NPDC058964. The sequence continues at coordinate 9,525 of NZ_JBHYKH010000327.1, read as the reverse complement.
CTCCCGTTCCTGTTCGTAGAACCGCACCCGCAGCGTGTCCTCGGCGGTCGCGGCCGCGGGGACCAGCGGCCACAACCGGCCCAGGAAGCCGTCCAGTTCGGCCGCCGGGGGGCAGGTCACCGACAGGACCTGCGGCAGCGCCGACCGCATCTTCGCGATCTCGGCCGGGTTGTCGTCGAGGAACAGGAAGCTGTCCAGACCGAGGTCGAGGGTGCGCGCCGCCTCCGCGAGCCGCGTCGGCTTGGGGCCCCAGGCGGCGGACAGCACGCTGAAGTGCTCGGCCTTGAGCAGGCTGTCGGGGCGGTCCAGGACGGCCCGGACGGTGGCCTCGTCGTTGTTGCTGACCAGCGCCAGCAAGGCGCCCGCGGCCCGCCACTGCAGCAGCCTGCGCGCGAGCAGGGCGCGGGGCCCGGTGACGTCCACCGCCTGCGGGCCTGCCTCCCCGGCCACGCCGCCCCACAGGGTCTCGTCGCCGTCCACGGCGATCACCTTGGGCGCCGGACGCCGTACGGCGCGTACGACCTCGGCGAGGCTGAGGGCCACGGCCGCCTGGAACCGCGGGGTGAAGGGCAGGTGGGCAAGCCGTTCGGTCCGCTCGTCGAAGCGCTCGTCGACGTGGTGGTCCCGTGTCCAGTCGTCGGGGCCGAGGACCGCGATGCCGGGCAGTTCGGCCAGTTCGGCGGCGATCCCGCGCTCCCACCGCACGAACCGGTCCTGCGCGCGTGAGGCCGGCAGGAAGCCGACGACGAGCGGCTTGCGGGTCCGTTCGGACAGCGCCTTCAGCGCGGCCGGGAAGGCGGCGCGCAGCTCCGCGAGGAGCGTGTCGTCCACCGGGCCGAACCGTTCCAGGTCCGTGGCCCGAAGCAGCACGGCGCCCACCGCCGTGGCCTGGTCGGCGAAGACTCCGGACGGGTCCCGCAGGCTCGCCAGGACCTGGTGGTACGGCGCCTCCGCGACGGTCACGCCGTCCTCCGCGTCCTGGCTCAGTGCCGCCTCGCACATCAGCGGGAGGTTGCCGAGGGCGAAGGTGGCGGCGAGGGCGAGGGAGGACCGCCGTGTCCCGGCGGGCGCTTCCACCGCGGCGGGGGCCCCCGGGAGCCCGCCGCGCCCCCCCGGGGTCCCCGGCCGCGCACGCTGGACCCGGAATCGCTGGCGAAGGACGCCAGGTCCGCCTCCCGCACACGCATCGGCGACCTGCCGCCGTCGACACTGGTGCACCCGCGGTACTGAGCGACCGGCGCCCCCATGGCTCCGGCCGACGGAATCAGCCCGTCCGGCGCTTGAGGGCGAGGCTGTTCAGGCCGAAGGGGGCCCGGGGGAGGCAGCCCCCGGTGGACGCCCGCTCCAACACCGGGTGACTCATCAGCGCACGGGAGGGTACGTACCGCCCCCTCCTGGGTAGGCTTCGCCGACATGGAGCACGAGGTCTTCGTCCCGGTCCCGGCCGAGCGGCTGAGGGAGGCGCTCGCCGACCCCGCGCGGGTCGCCCGGGCGGTTCCCGGGCTCCAGCAGGACGCCGGCGCCGAGCCCGTCACGGGACGGCTGAAGGTGCGCGTCGGCAGCCACTCCGTCACCTACCGCGGATCGGTCCGTGTCACCCCCAGGGAGGACGGGACGTACGCCGTCGAGGGTGATGCCACCGAGGCCCGCGGCACCGGCTCCGTCAAACTCGCCCTCACCCTCCGCCTGCGGGACACGGACGGCGGCACCACCGTCACCGTCGACGGCACGGCCTCCGCGGACGGACGCGTCGCGGAACTGCCTGCGGAGGCGGTGGCCTCGGCGACGACACGCCTGCTGAACCGATTCGTGGAGGCGCTCGGCACGGCCGCGGAGGAGCACGAGGCGGTGCCCGAGCCGGAGACGAAGGCGGAGGCGGAGACGGAGCCCGAGGCGCGCACCTCCGTCTTCGACACCGAGGTCCCGCCGCCCTCCCTGGACTCCTCCATGGACGACGAAATCCAGTCCCTGGACGACGACATCAGCGACGGCATCAGCGACATGCGCGAGGGCCCTTCGGACGACTTCACCGAGGCGGCCGAACCACCCGCCGAGGCGGCGCACGCGCGGCGGACGATGATCGGCCGCAGCGCGGAGGAGGTGGACCATGCCCCGCCGCGCGGCCGTTACGCCCCCGTACCGGCCCCCCAGACCGTCGCCGCGCACACCACCCTGCGCTGGGCGGCACCCGCCGCGGCCCTGATCCTGGCCTCGGCGATCGTGGTGGGCCGGGCGCTGCGCAGACGCCGCTGACCGCCCGTCTGACGACGCGTCGGCCGCGCCCTTGATCCCCCCAGTAGGGTCGTCCCGTGAGTAACAAAGACATCACGCTGACCGCGGGCGACGCGGAAGTGACGGTGCAGCCCGGCAACGGCGGCCGTATCGGAGGCCTGCGGGTCGGCGGCGTCGAACTGCTCCGGCAGGGCGACCGCTTCGGCTGCTTCCCGATGGTCCCCTGGTGCGGCCGCATCAGGAACGGCCGCTTCCTGAACGGCGCCACCGTCCACCAGATGCCGCTCAACTCCCCGCCGCACGCCATCCACGGCACCGCCCGCGACGGCGCCTGGCACACCGCACGCGCCACAGCCGACGAGGCGGTCGTCACGTACGACCTGGTCGACCCCTGGCCCTACCCCGGCCGCGTCACCCAGCTCGTCGGGCTGACCGAGGACACGCTGACGCTCACCATGTCCGTGGAGACGTACGACTCGTCCTTCCCGGCGCAGATCGGCTGGCACCCGTGGTTCAACCGGAACCTCGGGGGAGAGGACGCGCAGCTCGCCTTCGGCCCCGCCTGGCAGGAGGAGCGCGGCGACGACCATCTGCCCACCGGCAACCGCATCGATCCGAAGCCCGGCCCCTGGGACGACTGCTTCGGCATGCCCGGCGGCGTCGACGTCACCCTCACCTGGCCGGGCCAGCTGGAGCTGAAGGTGGCCAGCCGTGAGGAGTGGGTCGTCGTCTACGACGAGCAGGAGGCGGCCGTGTGCGTCGAGCCCCAGACGGGACCGCCGAACGGACTGAACACCCAGCCGCGCCTGGTCACACCGCTGGAGCCGCTGGAGGCCACGACCACCTGGAGCTGGCGCCGCATCTAAGCTGGTCGGCATGACGGACGTACGTGGCGCGCTGCTGCAGCAGATCAAGGACAAGGCCGTGGTGCACGGCAAGGTGACCCTGTCGTCGGGTCTGGAGGCCGACTACTACGTCGACCTGCGCCGCATCACCCTCGACGGCGAGGCCGCGCCGCTGGTCGGCGAGGTGCTCCTGGACCTGACCGCCGACCTGGAGTTCGACGCGGTGGGCGGGCTGACCATGGGCGCCGACCCGGTCGCCGCCGCGATGCTGCACGCCGCCGCCGCGCGGGGGCGCAGGCTGGACGCCTTCGTCGTACGGAAGGCGGCGAAGGCGCACGGGCTCCAGCGCCGCGTCGAGGGTCCGGAGATCAAGGGCCGCCGGGTGCTGGTCGTCGAGGACACCTCCACCACCGGCGGCTCGCCGCTCACCGCGGTGGAGGCCGTGCGCGAGGCGGGTGCCGAGGTCGTCGCCGTCGCGACCATCGTCGACCGGGCGACCGGCGCCGCCGAGAAGATCCAGGAAGGCACCGGCGTTCCCTACCGGTTCGCCTTCTCGAAGGACGACCTGGGCCTCGACTGAGCCGCGGCATTGACGCACGGGGTTGACCCACGGCCTTGACCAGGGCGTGACCACTCTTTGACCAGGGGCATCGAGCATCGGCTCTTGTCTGGAAAGATGGGGACGACGATGACGTCACATCCAAGGTCTAGGTCAGGGCCGTAGTACGCAGATCTTCAACCCGCACACTCAAGGAGCGGACAGATGCCCATCGCAACCCCCGAGGTCTACAACGAGATGCTCGACCGGGCGAAGGCAGGCAAGTTCGCCTACCCGGCCATCAACGTCACCTCGTCCCAGACCCTGCACGCTGCGCTGCGCGGTTTCGCTGAGGCGGAGAGCGACGGCATCGTCCAGATCTCCACGGGTGGCGCCGAGTTCCTGGGCGGCCAGTACAGCAAGGACATGGTGACCGGCTCGGTCGCCCTCGCCGAGTTCGCGCACATCGTCGCCGAGAAGTACCCGGTCAACATCGCGCTGCACACGGACCACTGCCCGAAGGACAAGCTCGACGGGTACGTACGTCCGTTGCTCATGATCTCCGAGGAGCGCGTCAAGGCCGGCCAGAACCCGCTGTTCCAGTCGCACATGTGGGACGGCTCCGCCGAGACCCTGGCCGACAACCTGGCCATCGCGCAGGAGCTGCTGGAGCAGGCCCGCCGCGCGAACATCATCCTCGAGGTGGAGATCACCCCCACCGGTGGCGAGGAGGACGGCGTCTCCCACGAGATCAACGACTCCCTGTACACCACGGTCGAGGACGCGATCCGCACCGCCGAGGCGCTGGGCCTGGGCGAGAAGGGCCGCTACCTGCTGGCCGCCTCCTTCGGCAACGTGCACGGCGTGTACAAGCCGGGCAACGTGGTGCTCCGTCCCGAGCTGCTGAAGGAGCTCAGCGACGGCGTCGCCGCCAAGTTCGGCAAGCAGTCCCCCTTCGACTTCGTCTTCCACGGCGGCTCCGGCTCCACCGAGCAGGAGATCCTGACCGCGCTGGAGAACGGCGTCGTGAAGATGAACCTCGACACCGACACCCAGTACGCCTTCACCCGTCCGGTCGCCGACCACATGTTCAGGAACTACGACGGCGTCCTGAAGGTCGACGGCGAGGTCGGCGACAAGAAGACCTACGACCCGCGCACCTGGGGCAAGCTGGCCGAGGCGTCCATGGCCGCCCGTGTCGTCGAGGCCACGCAGAACCTGCGCTCGGCGGGCAACAAGATCAAGTAACCCGTCGCGGTGGCTCCCGGTGAGCCCGGCGCCTGCACAGGGCGCCGGGCTCGCTGTATACCTGGGAGCATGCCCGAAGTCAGGCTCGCCTCGCCCCAGGGCAAGTACATCCTGCTCACCACGATCCTCGGCTCCAGCATGGCCATGCTGGACTCGACCGTCGTCAACGTGGCACTGCCCACCATCGGCCGTGACCTCGGCGCGAGCCTCGCCGCCCTGCAGTGGACCGTCAACGCGTACATGGTCACGCTGGCCGGGCTGATCCTGCTGGGCGGTTCGCTCGGGGACCGTTACGGCCGCCGGAAGATCTTCGTCCTCGGGGTCGTGTGGTTCGCGGGCGCGTCCCTGCTGTGCGGCCTGGCCCCGAACCCCGGAATCCTCATCTCCGCACGTGCCCTCCAGGGCGTCGGCGGCGCCCTCCTCACCCCCGGCTCCCTCGCCCTCATCCAGGCCTCCTTCCACCCGGACGACCGGAGCCGCGCCGTAGGCCTCTGGTCCGGCTTCGGCGGGATCGGGGCGGCCGTGGGCCCGTTCCTGGGCGGCTGGCTGGTGGACGGCCCGGGCTGGCGCTGGGTGTTCCTGCTCAACGTGCCGCTGGCCCTGCTGTGCGTTCCCGTCGCCCTGCGCCATGTCCCCGAGTCCGCCGGCGACGGTGCCCGGGGCCGCTTCGACGTGCTCGGCGCGGTGCTCGGCGCGCTGGCGCTGGCCCTGACGACGTACGCGCTGATCGAGGCCCCCGGCGGCTCCCCGGGTGTCGTGCTGAGCGCGGTGGCGGGTGTGGCCGCGGCCGTCGGCTTCGTCCAGGTCGAGCGGCACCGCCCGGATCCGATGCTCCCGCCGGACATCTTCGCCTCGCGCCAGTTCACCGCGGTCAACCTGGTCACGCTGTGCGTGTACGCGGCCTTCGGCGGCTTCTTCTTCCTCACCGCGCTCCAGCTGCAGGTGGTGGCGGGCTACTCGGCCCTGCAGGCCGGTACGGCCCTGCTCCCCACGACGGCCCTGATGCTGCTGTTCTCGGCCCGCTCCGGCGCGCTGGCCGACCGTACCGGCCCCCGGCTGCCGCTGACCGTCGGGCCCCTGCTGTGCGCCGTGGCGATGCTGCTGATGCTGCGGGTGGGCCCGGACGCGAGCTATCCGGCGGACGTCCTGCCCGCCGTGCTCGTGATGGGCGCCGGCATGGTCACCCTGGTCGCCCCGCTGACCGCCACCGTCCTGGCCTCCGTCGAGACCTCCCGGGCGGGCCTGGCCAGCGGTGTCAACAACGCGGCGGCCCGCGCGGCGGGCCTGATCGCCGTCGCCGCGCTCCCGCTGCTGGCGGGCATGGGCCCGGAGGCGTACCGCTCCGCGGCCGCCTTCGACGCGGCGTTCGACCGGGCGATGCCGATCTGCGCGGGGGTGCTGGTCGCCGGCTCCGTCCTGGCCTTCGCCCTGGTCCGCCGCCCGGCCCCGGACTGCCGCCGTCCCGAGTGCCGGACCCACGGCTGTGTGACCTTCCCGCCGCTGGAGGGCCGCGGGACGGGCGCACGCCCCGGTGACAGACTGAAGACATGACGATTCACGAGAACCTCCTGGGCGGCCCGCCTCCCACCCATCTGCCCGACGACCCGGAGCCCCGCGAACTGCTCGCCCAGGGCACGGCCCCCGCGGACGTCGCCGCCAAGTACCCGACCTCCTCGCTCGCCTGGGCCCAGCTGGCCGACGACGCGTTCGAGCGGGGCTCGGTCGTCGAGTCGTACGCCTACGCCCGTACGGGCTACCACCGCGGTCTGGACGCGCTGCGCCGCAACGGCTGGAAGGGCCACGGCCCCGTCCCCTGGGAGCACGAGCCGAACCGCGGCTTCCTGCGCGCGCTGCACGCCCTCGCCCGCGCCGCCGGAACCATCGGCGAGCAGGAGGAGTACGAGCGCTGCACGCAGTTCCTGAAGGACTCCTCGCCGACGGCGGCCCAGACCCTGGGCTGACCCTCGCGGGAGGTGCCGGTGTGGCCCGTCTGGCAGCGGACGGGCCTTGCCGTATCCCATGGGATTGCGGAGGATTCCGCCTGGGGACCGGGGCCCCCGTGCCGGCATCGGCAGGGGCGGACCGCTACCCGTAGCAACAAACAGGAGACAGCGATGTCCCAACAGGCTCATCAGTCCCCGGAGACTCAGGAGCCCGAGACCCCGCATCTCGACTTCGCGGGCACCACGCCCTACGAGGACTACGTCAAGGCGGACGTGCTCACCCACCTCCAGCACACCCTCTCCGACGACCCGGGAGAGATGGTCTTCCTGGTGACGACCCAGGTCATGGAGCTGTGGTTCACGGTCGTCGTCCACGAGTGGGAGACCGCGGCGCGCGCCCTGCGCGAGGACCGGGTGCCGGTGGCGATCGACGCGCTCAAGCGGTCCGTACGGGAGCTGGAGGCGCTGAACGCCTCCTGGAAGCCGCTCGGCCAGCTCACCCCCGCCCAGTTCAACTCCTACCGTTCCGCGCTCGGCGAGGGCTCCGGCTTCCAGTCGGCGATGTACCGCCGCATGGAGTTCCTGCTCGGCGAGAAGTCCGCGTCGATGCTCGTCCCGCACCGGGGCGCGCCGCGCGTCCACGCGGAGCTGGAGAAGGCGCTGCACGAACCGAGCCTGTACGACGAGGTGGTACGCCTCCTCGCCCGCCGCGGCCACGCGGTCCCCGAGTCCGTCCTGCAGCGTGACGTGGCGCGCCGCTACGAGCCCTCGGAGGCCGTCGAGGCGGCCTGGACCGCCGTCTACTCCGGCGACCAGGACGCCGAACTCGCCCGCCTGGGCGAGGCGCTGACCGACGTGGGCGAGCTGGTGTGGCGGTGGCGCAACGACCACCTGGTCGCCACCCGCCGCGCGATGGGCGCGAAGCCCGGCACGGGCGGTTCGGCAGGCGTGGCCTGGCTGGAGAAGCGCGCGCAGAAGAACGTGTTCCCCGAGCTGTGGACGGCGAGGTCCCATGTCTGACCTCACCCTTCGCGCCGAGAAGCTGGACGCCGCCGACGAACTCGCCGCCCTGCGCGACAGGTTCGTCCTCGACGACGTGGTGTACCTGGACGGCAACTCCCTGGGCGCGCTGCCCGCGAACGTCCCCGGGCGGGTCGAGGACGTCGTCCGCCGCCAGTGGGGCGAACTGCGCATCCGCTCCTGGGACGAGAGCGGCTGGTGGACCGCGCCGGAGCGGATCGGTGACCGCATCGCCCCGCTGGTCGGGGCGGCGCCGGGACAGATCGTCGTCGGCGACTCCACGAGCGTGAACGTCTTCAAGGCGCTGGTGGCGGCCGTACGCATGGCGGGTCCGGGCCGGGACGAGATCGTGGTCGACGCGACGACGTTCCCCACGGACGGCTACATAGCCGAGTCGGCCGCCCGGCTGACCGGCCGCGCACTGCGTCCCGTCACCCCGGCGGAGGTGCCGGGAGTGCTGAGCGGGCGTACGGCGGCCGTGCTCCTCAACCACGTCGACTACCGCACCGGCCGGCTGCACGACCTGCCCGCGCTCACGGCCGCCGTGCACGCGGCGGGAGCGCTCGCGGTCTGGGACCTTTGCCACAGCGCGGGCGCGCTGCCGGTGGGACTGGACGAGCACGGGGTGGACCTGGCCGTCGGCTGCACCTACAAGTACCTGAACGGCGGCCCGGGTTCACCGGCGTACATCTATGTGCGCCACGGTTTGCAGGACCGCTTCGACTCCCCGCTCCCCGGCTGGAACTCCCACGCCGAACCCTTCGGCATGCGCCCGGACTACGAACCGGCGCCGGGTGCCCCGCGCGGCCGCGTCGGCACGCCGGACATCCTGTCCATGCTCGCCCTGGAGGCCGCGCTGGAGGTCTGGGAGGGCGTCCCGGTACAGGCGGTGCGCGCCAAGTCCCTCGCCCTGACGGACTTCTTCCTGGAGTGCGTGACGGCGTACGTCCCGGAGGGTGCCGTCGAGTCGCTGACCCCGGCGGCCCACGGCGAACGGGGCAGCCAGGTCGCGCTGCGCTGCCCGGACGCCGGTGACGTGATGAAACGGCTGATCGAGCGCGGGGTGGTCGGGGACTTCCGGCACCCCGACGTCCTCCGCTTCGGCTTCACGCCGCTGTACGTCGGGTTCGCGGACGTGGAGCGGGCGGCCCGGGTGCTCGGGGAGGTCCTCGGCTAGGCACGGGGCCCGGGGGAGTGCCCGGCCCGGCCGGGTCCGGGTGCCGGAAACGGCGCCCGGACAGGTGCGGAATCCGCCGCCCGGCTCGCCCTCGCGCTGTGGCTGAAACCGCCGCCCGGATCCCACACGCGGGTGACGCGCGGCTGTGCCTTCCGGGGTAGAGAACCGTTTAACCTCACCGAGCGTGACATCCCCGTGTCCCCGCACGTCACCGGCCTGATACCGTCCCCGCCAACGGCCGATTCCCACCTGGTCCGCCAAACCCTCCCCCAGTGCCGAGAGCCTGGGAGGTACCCCCATCGTCGCTGAGAGGTTGGAGCATGCCGGACGACGCCGCCGCAGCCCGCGCCGCCGCCGAAGAGGAGTCGGCCTTCTCGCACCCGCCCGTCGACCCCGACGCCACAGCCGCGTACGGCGACCACCCCGACCAGGTGATCGACTTCTACCACCCGCGCGGCGCCGCGGCGTCGGCACCCCCCCCCCGCGCCCCCCCCGGCGGGGGGCGGCGCGCGGGGGCCGGGG
>NZ_JBHYKH010000326.1:0-10180 GCF_042741275.1 Streptomyces sp. NPDC058964 | reverse complement strand
GCACGACGCACACCGCACGGCCCGCCGCGACCGGCGTCGCGTCCAAGCCAGCCACGATCCGCGTCGTGCCCAAGCCCGCTACGACCAGCGTCGCCCCCAATCCCACGACCGGCCACGCGCCCACGGGCGACATGGCCACCACCGTGCTGGTCGTCGAGAAGGGAGTGAAGATCCCCATCGGCTTCTCCGGCCTGGGCCTGTCGCCCGCCGAGCAGCAGATTGTGAAGGAGGGGTTCAAGCTGGGCACGGTCGGCAGGGCGGCCCAGCAGGGCTGCACGCCAGGGACGGTGATCGGCGTCAGCCCGCACGGCCCGACGGCCGTGCACCGGGGTGCCACGATCGACCTCACCCTCTGCTCCCGTTGACCTGAGACATTCCGCTCTGCCCGGCAGCACTGCCGGGCGGAGCGAGGTCGCGCCGTCGATGGCATGAGCCTCCCGACCCGGCTTGTCCACCGCTACGCGAGCGTTCCAGGCTCCTCGGCCCCCAGTTGGTACACGAAGCGGGTGAGGCCTTCGACGTCGCCGACAGCCAGGCGTCCGTTGTGCAGCAGGAGTTGGGCGTCGGACATGGTAGTGAACGCAGGGTCGGTGCCGACGGAGTCGCCGCGGTCCTTGAAGAGGCGCACGCGGATGAGGTCCGACTGTGCCCGGACGCGGACCGCGACATGGGTGTCGCAGCCTGCTGCGTCTGCAGCGCATCGCGGGCGGCTGGCCATTCGACGGGGCATCCCTTACGTCCTGTGCCCCGAGGGCCATGTCTCGCTCGCCGGGCCCGCCTCTGACTCGTTTCCGGCTCGGGAATGTCCGATTCCTCACCGCGTAACGCTTCAGCCTCAAGCACCCCCACTTGAAAGGTTGGGGGTGCCAGATGCGTGTGGCGGGAGGTAAATGGGCTGCAAGCGGTGTCAGTTCCGGACACGGAGATCCTTCACCACTCCGGGAAGGCCGGAACCCGATGCGCACGGGGTTTGCCGCGGTTCGAGTGGGGAGACCCGAAGGCCGGCAGATCAGGCTCGGTTCCGGCGCTGGTCGCCTCTGTCTTGGCGGAGTCGGTCGGCGTGGCGGGTGACGTCATGGACGCGTCCCGCGAGGTCGGGGTGGTGGGCCCCCAGGTATGTGTGCGTGAGGGTCAGGGGGCCGACGAGGGCGGCGGCGTCGTTGTTGGCGAGAGCGGCGGTGAGCTCGGCAAGTGGGCTGCGGGCGGCGGCGGGGAGGTCGGTGAGCGCGGTGATCTGCCCGGCGAGCCGGCGTAGCTCTGCGGCGTTGGCACGGGCCCAGGCGGTCACGGTGCGGTCGGCGGCGCGCCGGTCGCGAGTGGCCTGTACCCGCTGCTCGCCCGTGGATCCCGGGTTTCCGGGGCGTATGCGCAGGTAGCGGCGTTCGGCGGCCTGGCGGCTGGAGACGCCGAGGGGGTGAGCGAGGTCGGCCCAGCTTGCGCCCGCCTCCCGGGCCGCTTCGATCAGGCCCGGTTCCCACTCGGCGAGTTGATCGCGTACTTCGCGGAGCAGCAGGAGCGCGGCCAGTGCCTGCTCCGGGCCGGCCTGGCTGGGCTCGGGGTACTCCTCGGCCCGCGCTGCCTGGGCGGTGCGCAGGGCCTCGCTGATCGAGTTCAGCGCCGCGGCGGCGGCGAGGAAGGACAGGCCGCGGGCACCGGGGGTGGGCTGATCGTCAACGGCCATGGCGCCTCCACTGCGATGTCGTCACTTGGACGACCTCCTGCTTGTCATCACTTGGATGACATGTTACAACGGTGGCAGGCGAACGCATTGGCACTGACCTAGACGCTGGAGGTGTTTCACGATGTTGATGCGTACCGACCCGTTCCGTGAGCTTGACCGGCTCACCCAGCAGCTCCTGAATACGACTGGCACCTGGTCGCGTCCGTCGGCGATGCCAATGGACGCCTACCGTGAGGGCGAGGAGTACGTGATCGCCCTCGACCTGCCCGGGGTCTCCACGGACGCGATCGAGATCGACGTCGAGCGGAACATGCTGACCGTCAAGGCGGAGCGGCGGCCCGTCACGAAGGCGGACGATGTGCAGATGGAGCTCTCCGAACGGCCTCTGGGTGTCTTCTCCCGTCAGCTCATGCTGGCCGACACCCTGGACACCGATCGCATCAAGGCGGACTACGACGCGGGTGTACTGACCCTGCGGATCCCGATCGCAGAGCGCGCCAAGCCCCGCAAGATCGCCATCGGTGGCGGCTCGGCGCACAAGGAGATCAGCGGCTGAGTTCTCTCCCGGCCGGAGGCGGGGATAGGGCCTTCGTTGTGGCCGTCCCCGTCCTCCGCTCGTCGCCGCACCCGCATGGCAGCAGCGATGACCATGCGAGGGGAGGCGTTCCTGGACGAGGTCGAGGAGCGCGGCGAGCACGAGACCACCGAGCAAGCCGAGGGCGGCCCGCACGCTCCCGGCACTGCTGGGCGCGCACCTGGTGGGCGAAGTACGCAAGGAAGTGACCGCCCGGCTGCCGGAAGAATGGGCACGCGTCCTGCTCTATCCGCTCCAGGCGTACGAGCCGCTGTCCTGCGAGCGGTATGTACGGGCCACCCCGGCATGGATCGAGGGAGCCACTGAACAGACCGCGGCTTGGGACGTGAGTGCTGTGCTCAGCGTGGCCGCGGACGCCACGGGGCGAAGAGCTCACCCGCCGCATCCTGTTCCAGCTCCCGGCGGGCCACGACCTGCTGTTCGGCCACCCCCAGCGGGTCTGGCCCACAGGCTGGGCCCCCCTTCCCTCACCCCGAGCGGCGCCGCGACCACCTCAGACGAGAAAGGCAACCGCGTCACCGATGATTCCCCAGCACGAGCCGTGCGGGTCCACCGCGGGCATGACGTTCGAGCAGATGCTGGAAAGAGTGCGGTACGAAGGCGCGTACCCCACCCGCGCACAGGCCGAGGAGGCCGTGCGCGCCGTGCTGGCTGGCCTCGGGCGCCAGCTCACGGGCGACGAGCGCGTGGAGCTCGCCACCAGACTGCCGCACGAGGCCGCCGTCGCCTTCACATCCGGGACTCCCGCCACCGAACCCCTCACCGGCTGGGGCTTCGTCAAAGACCTGGCACGCCGCGTCGGCGGCACGCCGGCCACGACCCGCTGGGACACCGGTACCGTCCTGCGCATCGTGGCCCAGCTCGCCGGCGATGAACTCCTCAGCCGCATCCTCGTCCGACTCCCCTCCGGCTACGCCCTGCTGTTCGGCCGTGGCGAGCTCACGCAGGCCGCCTGACTAGAAGGCAGTCCTCGAGACTTCCCCCTTTGGTGAGGGACCACCACGACCGCCCCGGCCTCCGTCATGCCATCTGGCGGGGCGGAGCGCTCTGGTTGGCGAGCTGAGCATTGCGGCCGGCGAGCGAGTTGATCTCTGTGCGGCGACGGTGCGGATGCCGTTGCTGAGGGGGTGCATAGGATCGCCGGCATGGCACTGCGACCTGTTCAGGTGAACATCAAGGCTCTTGACGCCTCGGCGATCGGCCGGTTCTGGGCAAAGGCACTCGGCTGGAGTGCCTACAGCCCCGGCGTGACCACCTACGTCGGACCTGCCGGCGGCCTCGTGTGGCCGGACCCGGTCGCCGTCTGCATCGACGTCGTTCCCGTTCCGGAACCCAAGACGACAACCAAGAACCGTGTGCACCTCGATCTCGCCACCACCTCCGCGGCCCATCAGGCGGAGTTGGTCGCGTGCCTCCAGGCGCTCGGTGCGACGCCCGCCCACGTGGGCCAGGGCAAAGTGCCATGGACGGTCCTCGCCGACCCGGAGGGCAACGAGTTCTGCGTGCTGGAGCCTCGGGAGGTCTACCGGGACACCGGGCCGATCGCCGCGGTGGTGGTCGACTGCGCGGATCCGCGGGCCATGGCCCGGTTCTGGGGTGAGGCGATGGACTGGACCCTGCACGAGGTGACCGACGATCATGCGGTGCTGCGCTCCGCCAGGGGTGTCGGCCCGTATCTCGAGTTCCTCCGCACGTCCGGCGTGAAGACCGTGCCGGACCGCGTCCATCTTGACCTGCTGCCGTATCCCGGTGACGACAAAGCAGCGGAGGTGGCCCGGCTGCGGTCCCTCGGCGCCACCGACCTCGACCTCGGCCAGGGCGACGTTCCGTGGACGTGCCTGGCCGACCCGGAGGGCCATGAGTTCTGCGTCCTCGCCCCGTCCTGACGCGGAGCCTTCACGACACACGGGAGCCTTGTGTGCTCATGTGCCAAGACCCCGGGTGGGTTGGACTGCGGAGGGGCACGGAGGCGGTCCTTGCTGCCGCCTTGGCGCCCGCTCCGGGGTTGTGAAACGCTCGGTTCATGACATATCCCTCCCCAGTCTGCATGTCGATCTCGAACGAGTGAGCCTGGCTGCTGTGCCGGGAGTCCACCCGGGTTCAGGCTTCCGTTCGGGGAGTGAGGAACAGCCATGACGACGACCGAGCACGCTCACCACAGCGACGAGCACAGCGATCCCACCTTGTACCGCACTCCGGCGGATGCCGTCGCCGCGCCCCCGGAGACGGTCGCCTACGTCGTGGGTTTCGACCCGAGAGCACTGCGCGCCGACGCGTTGTTCACCGTCGGTACGGACCCCGAATCTCCCATGTACGGCCACGTGATTTCCCGCGCCGAGCTACCCGACGCGGGCAACGAACTGCACCACTTCGGCTGGAACGCCTGCTCGAGCGCGCTGGCGCACGCCGGTCACCAGCACGCTGCGCGGCGCTACCTCATCGTCCCGGGACTGCGCTCGTCCCGGTTGCACGTTTTCGACACCAGCCCCGATCCCGGCCGCCCCCACCTGGTCAAGGTGGTCGAGCCCGAGGAACTGGCCGCCAAGGCCGGATACTCACGCCCGCACACCCTCCACTGCGGCCCCGATGGAGTGTTCCTGTCCTGTCTGGGCGGCGCGGACGATGGAGAGGGGCCCGGCGGCGTCGCACTGCTGGACCACGAAAGCTTCGACGTGCTGCGCGCCTGGGAGAGCGACCGCGGACCGCAGTGGCTCGCCTACGACGTCTGGTGGCACCTGCGCCAGAACATCGCCGTGACCAGCGAGTGGGGCACCCCCTCGATGATCGAGGACGGCCTTGTCCCCGAACTGCTGCTGAATCGCCGGTACGGCCACTCACTGCACTTCTGGGAGCTGGACTCCGGCCGGCATCTGCAGAGTCTCGACCTCGGGGACGAGAACCAGATGGTCCTGGAACTGCGCCCCGCGCACGACCCCGAGGCGACGTGGGGGTTCACCAACACCGTGGTCAACGTGGAGGACCTGTCGGCATCGGTCTGGTTGTGGAACCGGGAGGGCGAGGACTTCGTGATCCGCAAGGTGATCACCGTTCCGGCCGAGCCCGCGCAAACGCAGGACCTGCCCCCCGCGCTGCAGCCGTTCGGCGCCGTGCCGCCGTTGATCACCGACATCGACCTGTCCGTGGACGACCAGTGGCTTTACGTATCCGCATGGGGAACCGGTGACCTGCTCCAGTACAACGTGAGCGACCCATTCCGTCCCAGGCAGACCGCGTCCGTGCGTCTCGGCGGCATCGTCGACAGGCAGCCGCACCCCGCCGAGCCCGACACTCCGCTGACCGGCGGAGCACAGATGGTCGAGCTCAGCCGCGACGGGCAGCGCGTGTACCTGACGAACTCCTTGTATGCCGCCTGGGACGACCAGTTCTATCCCTCGGGCATCGACCCGTGGATGGTCAAACTCGACGCCGACACCGCGCAGGGCGGGCTCCTGATCGACAGCGGCTTCTACCCGCACGGCACGGACTTCTCCGGGTTGCGCGTGCACCAGACGCGCCTGCAGGGCGGCGACGCCTCCTCGGATTCGTACTGCTACCGCCGGTGACATGCGCTCCGTCCCGTTGGCCGTTGTCGGGGCCGGGGTCCCGCCCCGACAGACAGTCATCCCCCAGCGGGGCGGCGAAGTGAACCTGGCGCGTTCGCCTCACCCGGTCGGTGGGCAACGCCCGTGCGGCGGCAGCCCGGCTCCCGGCCACCGGAAGGACTCATCAGACCTGTGTGCGCGGGCAGGAGGCACGCCGCCTGGCGCGCAGCAGGTCCGCCGCAGATGGATGTACCGGCGCGCGCATCCGGACGTCGCAGACTCGCGTCCGGTCAGGCGAGCCGGGGAGTGCCGCACGGGGCTGAACGGGGCCTGTCTGCCGGACAACCAGGTGGCCGTTGACCGCCGTGCCCCACGCCAGCACGCGTGGACCAGGTCTGCCAAAGCCCTCGCGGCCGCTGCCGGACGCCCAGGTATGACGGTGCGGGCTGGGGGTAACCGGGGCGAGGTATGGCCGATGTGACGACTGAAAAGAGGGGGAGGCTCCCGGTGCTCATGGCACACCCCGCCGTCCTGCGGAACCTGGTCGAGCAGTACGACGCGCTGCGCATCCTGCACGCCGAGGACGGCAGCGAGGAGGTCCGCCGACGCATGGGCGACGTCGCCTACACGCTCTGCGTGTCCACCGGCACCCGTGACATCGATGCCGCCCTGATTGCCGCCCGGCACCGGCTGCCCGGCGCCCGCCCACACGACGATTCCCTCGTTCCCGCCTGAATTCCTGCGCCTGCCTCACAAGCAGCGCGCGGACCAGGCCGCCGCTCCCCGCCGTCCGGCAGGTGTTCAGGCGCGGGCTGGGTGTGACCCGGCATCGGCCGCAGGGCCTGAGGGCCCGGACCCAACCGGACGCTGTTGCAGCGGGCGATGCAGTGGGCGATGCAGTGGGCGACCCGGAGTCGGGACCAGGTTTGCGGTTCGCTGGAAGTCCGGCCGGCCCCGCAGAGCCTCGCAGATGGTGTCTCGCCCAGGCCGGGACGCGACCCGGAATCCTGCCGCTGACCTGCCGTCCGAGCAATGGATGCAATCCCCCGGTTTCAAACCGCGCTGCCGGCGTTGATCGGTTACAGCGCCGCGTCGGGCCGAAAGCCCCTTCGTGGGTCATCGGCTACGACAGGGCGGCAGCCGGACGCCGTTCGGCAACCACTGCCCGGATCCGAGTGATCAGCGACGGCAGAAGCAGCGAGCTCGCCGTCGCCCCGGCCGCGGCGGACAGCGCGATGCCCCAGGCGACGGGGCCGAGGGGGGTGCAGCCGAAGAACTGGCTGAGGACGGGGGTCTGGACGACCGCCGCCAGCGCGGCCAGGGAGCCGAGGGAAGAGATGACGATCGCTCCGCTGCGGCCTCCGACGAGGAGGGTCTGCCCGAGCTGTGTCCCCACCAGTGCGACCAGGGCGACGGTGCGGGCGCGGGGGGCGCGGCCGGTGAACCGTGCGGCCAGCCAGCCGGCCGTGGCGCCCAGGGTGGTGGCCAGGGCGCGGCACACCATGTCCTCGGTCAGGGCCGTGCCGAGCGAGACCTCGGGTCCCTCGTGAAGCATGCGTTCGGCGGCCTCGGGATTGGGCGGGCGCAGGGCGACGGCCATGGCAGGGGCGAGGTCCGTGAAGAGGTTGACGAGCAGGAGCTGGCGCGCCGTCAGAGGTGAGGTCCCGGTGGCGGCCGCACCGAGTACGGTGAAGGCGATTTCGCCGAGGTTGCCGCCGACCAGGATCGCCAGGGCCTCCCGTACGGAGGCCCACATCGCGCGGCCCTCCACGAGCGCGTCGAGCACCGTCTCCAGCCGGTCATCCGTGACGACAAGGTCGGCCGCGGCACGCGCGGCCGGCGTGGCCCGCCTACCGAATGCGATCCCGAGGTCGGCGAGCCGGATGGCGGGCGCGTCGTTGGCGCCGTCGCCCGTCATCGCGACTGTACGGCCCAGACGTTGGAAGGCCTGCACCACGCGGACTTTGTGCACGGGGGCGCCGCGGGCGACCACACAGACGTCGGGCAGCAGTTTGTCGAGGGCGCGGTCGTCGAGGTTGTCGAGTTCGGCTCCGGTCACCACCCGTCTGCCGTCCAGGACACCCAGTTCGCGGGCCATCGACTCGGCGGTGCCCGGGTGGTCTCCGGTAATCATCACGATGTGTACCCCCGCGTCCGCGAGTCGGCGCACCGCGTCGCGCGCGGTGGCGCGCACCCGGTCGGCGAACGCGAGGAAGCCGAGGAAGTCGAGGCCGTCCACGGCCTCGTCGGTGAGCTTGCCCCCGGGCGCGTCCCGGAGTTCGGCGACCGCGAGGATCCGGTGGCCCTTGGCCGCGAGTTTCTCTCCTGTCGCGAGGACCGCCTTGCGCCTCTTCTTGTCGAGAGGCCGGCCGCCATGGGTGGCACAGCGCTCCACGACCTCCTCCGGCGCACCCTTCACCGACAGGATCCGCCGTTTCCCGAGGCGGCCTCGCGTCGCGTGGAATCCACGGCTCGGTTCGAACGGCAGGCTCGAGGTGTGCTGCCAGCCTGGCGCGCCCGTCGTCCGGCTCACTCCCGCCTCCATTGCGCCGCCGGTGACCGCACCGTCGGTGGCGTGTTGCAGCTCGCCGCCGTTGTGCGGGCGTGGTGTCGCCCGCAACGCCGCACCGAGGACGGCACGCTGCTCGTCCCGGAGAGCTTCGAGAAGCCGGCTGTCCCCGTCGGCGGAGACGGCGACGAGTGAGATCCGTCCGTGGGTCAGGGTTCCGGTCTTGTCGAAGCACAGGACGTCGGTGCGGCCGGCCGCCTCAATGGTGCGGGGACGCCTGAGCAGGGCCCCGCGCGTGGAAAGCCTTCTGGCGGAGGCGAGTTGGGCAGCGGAGACCAAGAAGGGCAGCCCTTCGGGGACGCTGGCCACTGCCAGCCCGACACCTGCTCCGACCGTGTCCCGGACGGAGCGTCCGCGCAGCATGCCCGCCGCCACCAACGCGGCGGCCGAACCGAGGGCCACCGGAAGCGTGGTACGGGTGATCCGGGCCAGTCGGCGCTCGACCCCCGCGGAGGGTGCCGCTCCCCGCCCGCCTGTTGCGGCGCGGCCGGCCTCGGTGGCCGTGCCGGTGGCGACGACGACCGCGCGGCCGCGGCCTGCTGCCGCAGTGGTGCCTTCGTAGACCATGGATGTACGGTCCCCGATGTCCGAGGCCAGAACGGGCTCCACACTTTTGGCCACCGGCAGCGACTCGCCGGTCAGTGCGGATTCGTCGACTTCCAGGTGATGTGCCTCCAACAGGCGGCCGTCCGCCGGCACCACGTCACCCGAATTCAGTTCCACCACGTCGCCCACGGCCAGTTCCTCGGCAGGAACACTCCTCTCCTCCCCGTCCCGTACCACCTTGGCCATGACGGCCGACTTCCGCCTCAGCCGGGCGACCGCGCGGTCGGTCCGGTACCGCTGGAACCCGCCCATGAGTCCGGACACGGCTGTGACCGCCACGATGACGACGGCATCGAGGACAGCACCCACCGATGCCGACATGGCCGCCCCAGCGCCGAGAACGGGCGTGAGCGGGTTCGCCATCTCGGCCAGGCAGACCCGTCCGAGCGACGTCGTCGGCGCCCGCTCGGTGGTGGTGGCCCGTGCGCGGGCCTCCTGGGCCGTCAGCCCGCCCTCGCTGCCACCGGTCCTGGCAAGAACGGTGGACGGGTCCATCGCATGCCATGGGTGCCGCGACGAGGTCTGCGGCGGTGGGCGCCGCAGTAGCCGTACCGCCGACCAGGCACCGGCAACGAGGCCAAGGGTGGCCGCCACGTTGAACGCCGTCACGCCCCGGGCCGCCGGACGCCGTTGCCGCCCCGCCAGCACCGCCGTCGCGCCGACCACGGCCGCGGCCTGGGCGATCCGCACACCCCGGCGCGCGGTCTCCCGGGCGCTTCGGCAGGCCTCCACGATCGCCACGGCCGCAGCAGGATCGCCGTCCAGGTAGAGGTCCGCACCCCAGGGTGGGGAACCCTCCTGCGGGTCGGCGACGCCCACGCCGACATCGGCGGCCGCGAGTGCGTGGCGATCGTGCGAGAGCAGCAGCACGCCGTCACCGTCACGCTGCAAGTCCCGTACGGAGTCGAACAGCCGATCATCACCCGCGCCGATCGCGTCTGCATCCCTCATGGAGGCGTCGCCGGTGTGCGCCCCCGCCGCGACCACCTTGAGCCCGGCCGCGTGCCCGGCCACGACGATGGCGCTCGCCGCATCATGCATCTCGGGCAGCGCGCTGATCACGGCGAGCAGCCGCTGTCCGTACGCCAGGCCCAGCGCGAGCTGCCCGCTCTCCCGTCGCAGCCGCTCCCGTGCCCGCTTCCTCGTGCTTGCATTCAATGTCAGGGATTCGACGGGTCCCAGTACCC
>NZ_JBHYKH010000325.1:0-10187 GCF_042741275.1 Streptomyces sp. NPDC058964 | reverse complement strand
AGCTTGGGCTGCAGCCCGAAGGCGACGAGCCGCGCCGCGTCGGCGGCGTCGGCGGGCGTGACGGCGGAGCCCGCGGGCGCGGCTGCGGGCTCGGGCTCGCCCCGGTCGACGTGCTCGGTCACGGCTCCAGCTCCTTGTCGGTCTTGCATGCGTGCGTAGGTCGGGCGGCTCCGTTCACGCCGCCTCCGTCCGGTCCGCCGCCATCCCCGCGGCATCCAGCAGGGCCGTGCCGACGATGAGGTCGGCACCGCCGAACTCGGGATCGTCCAGCTCCGTCCCGTCGTCCACGGCGAACACCAGTCTCTCCTCGCCCTGCCGGTAGGCGGTGCCGACCGCGGGGCTGGCGGCGTGCACGGCCAGCAGTGCCACCAGGTAGGGAAGGTCGGGGTCCTGCCGCCGCGCCTCCGCGAGCAGCCCGGACAGTCTCCTCGGTGCGTCCGCGGGCAGATCCAGCAGTTCCCTCGCGGCCGCCAGCTGCTCGTCGCTGAACCGGCTGTCGTCCGGCGTGGCGATGAGGTCGGGCTCGGGCATCTCCGCTCCCAGGTGTTCCCGTTCCACGGGGGGCGTCAGGAGGAGGTCGACGAGGTCCCCGACCCGCACCGACGCGGGCGTGCGCAGTCCGGTGCCCCGGGCGAAGAAGGCGTCCGTGACCCTGATCGCCTGCTCCAGGGGCAGCGGCAGAAGGGGCGCGAGGAGGTGGCCGTAGAGGTCTGTCCCCGAGGTCGTCATGGGCGTGGCAAAGGCCTGCCGGTCCTGCTCGGCTCGGAACAGGGGGCCGGCCTCCAGCAGGCGGGACTGCAGCTGGGTGTGCCGGCGGATGCAGTCCTTGACGATGTCGACCAGCTCGGCGGCGCGGCGCTTGTGCTCGGCGTCCTCGGTCTCGTCGCGGGCCTTGCGGATGTTGGTGAGGATGGCGTTCTCGTGGCGGTAGCGGTCGGCGACGTGGTCCAGCGCCTCGGCGATCATGTCGGGAACCGCGTTGAGCCAGTCCACGGCCCGGACGTTGCGCCGGGTCGCCTCCAGGGCCCGGCGCAGGGTCTCCGAGTACTGCACGGTCCGGTAGCGGGCCTGCTCCGCGGCGAGCTGGGCGTCGGCGAGGCGGCCCCGGTTGATCAGGACCTCCAGCTTCACCTCGGCGGCGATCTGGGCGCTGGTGACGTCGGTGTCGAGCGCGCCGACCAGGACGTTGACCGCCTCGTCCGTCGTCCGCAGGTAGACGGTGCCGCCGGGGCCCGGAACCTCCTCGATCAGCTTGAAGTCGTAGTCACGGCGGACGTAGGTCCCGTCCGTCGCGAACGTGCCGTACACGGCGCGGAAGCCGCGGTCGACGCTGCCGACGTTGATCAGGTTCTCCAGGACCCAGCGGGCCACCCGCTCGTGCTCGGCGACGGGCCGCCGGGGGGCCTGGGCGGCGATGCGCGGGATGAGCCTGGCCACTATCTGCTCGTGGTCGGCGCCGGTGTCGAAGTCCATGTTGAGGGTGACGAGGTCGATGGCCGCGAGGGCCACCTCCGCCATGCCGTACACCGAGTACTCGCCCGCCAGGTTCGCCTTGCGCGCGTCGAGGTCGTGCAGCGGCGCGGTGCAGGCGAGGGCGCGCAGCCGCCGTGCCAGCCCCTCGTCGGCGGCCGGGCCCGGTGCCGGGCGCGGCCCCGCGCTGAGCTGGGGCGGAACGCTGTCCGTCGATGCGGGTGAAGTCACGGTGCACAGACTAGGTCCTCGGTCTGACAACGACCCAAACGACGCAGAAGCGACGGCCGTCACACCGGCGCGGGACGATCTCAGGCCTCGCCCCGGCCGTCCTCCCCGACCCGCTTTCGGTACACCTCCACGACGCGCTCCAGCGAGTCGGCGAGATAGGTCTCCAGCAGCTTCTCCGCCTCACGCCGGTCCCCGGCCCGGAGCGCCTGGAGGATCTGGCGGTTGCGGGCGAGGTACGGCTCGTGCAGGCGCCGCGGGTCGTCCACGACGTGGAAGGCGAGCCGCAGCTCGGCGAAGACGCTGCGCATCAGTTCGTCGGTGCGTTCGCTGCCGGCCAGGGCGACCAGCTCCCGGTGGAAGTGGATGTTGGCCGTACCCAGTCCTTTCCAGTCATTCTCGACGGCCGCCACCTGACCCTCCGTGACCGCCGAGGCGAGTCCTTCCAGGGTGTACGGCGGCTCGCCCAGCCCGCGTACGACGGCGCACTCGACGAGGGCGCGGGTGCGGTAGATGTCCTCCACGTCCTCGACGGTCAGGACCCGGACGAAGACACCCCGGTTGAGCTCGTGGACGAGCAGGCGTTCATGAGTGAGCAGCCGGAACGCCTCGCGCAGGGTGTTGCGGGAGACACCGAGCGCCCCTCCGATGCTGTCCTCCGACAGCCGGGTCCCCGGCGGGAAATAGCCCTCCGCGATGCGGCTTCTGAGGATGTCCGAGACGCGCTCGGCGGTGCTGGTCCGGCCCAGGAGGGCGCGGTCGTCGGCAAGTCCCGTCAGCTGCTCTGCCATGCCCGGAATTCAACCGCAGACACAAGGACGAAACAACACGGGTATTGAAGGATCGTTGAACGATCCTCTACGGTGCTCCGCACAGCACGACTCACGGCACGGCTCAGTTCCCCGCACCCTCCGTCCCTCATCTGCGAGGTGCCCATGAGCTCGACCCCTCCACCTCAGGCCCTCTCCTCCGACGCGCCGTCAGGCACAGGCGAACACACCCCGCAAGACGGCGCGTTCGGCTGGCTGCGCGCTCTCGGCCCCGGCGGTCGCCGCGCTTTCGCGGGCGCTTTCGGCGGATATGCCCTTGACTCCTACGACTACTTCACACTGCCGCTGAGCATGGTCGCGCTGGCCGCGTACTTCGGCCTGGACAGCGGCCAGACCGGCCTGTTCACCACCGTCACGCTGGTGGTCTCCGCGATCGGCGGCGCCGTGGCGGGCGTGTTCGCGGACCGGGTCGGCCGGGTCAGGGCGCTGATGATCACCGTGATCACGTACGCGGTCTTCACCGTGGCCTGCGGCTTCGCCCCCGACTACGAGACGCTGCTCGCGTTCCGCGCACTCCAGGGTCTCGGCTTCGGCGGCGAGTGGGCGGTCGGCGCGATCCTGGTCGCCGAGTACGCGTCCGCCCGGCACCGGGGCCGCACGCTCGGGGCGATCCAGAGTTCGTGGGCCGTGGGCTGGGCGCTCGCCGCGATCGTCTACACGCTGGTCTTCTCCCTGGCGGGCGACGACCTGGCCTGGCGCGTGATGTTCTGGACCGGCGCCCTGCCCGCGCTCCTGGTGGTGTGGCTGCGCCGCCGGGTGCACGACGCCCCGGAAGCCACGGCCGCGCGTGAACAGAGCGCGGAGCGCGGCTCGTTCGCGGCGATCTTCCGGCGGGGCACGGCCGACTCACCGGGTCTGCTGCGCACGACGGTCTTCGCCTGCCTGCTGTCCACCGGTGTCCAGGGCGGCTACTACACGCTGGCGACCTGGGTGCCGACGTACCTGAAGACGGAGCGCGGCCTGTCGGTCGTCGGCACCGGCGGCTATCTGGCCTTCCTGATCTCCGGCGCCTTCCTCGGCTACCTGACCGGCGGCCACCTCACCGACCGGCTCGGCCGCCGCCGCAACATCTGGCTCTTCGCACTGCTGTCGGCGATCTGCATCCTGGCGTACGCGCACATCCCCGACGGGGCCGACACCCTTCTCCTGGTGCTCGGGTTCCCGCTCGGCTTCTGCATGTCGGCGATCTTCAGCGGCTTCGGTTCCTTCCTCAGCGAGCTGTACCCGACGGCGGTCCGTGGCACCGGACAGGGCTTCACCTACAACACCGGCCGCGCGATCGGCGCCGTCTTCCCGACCCTCGTGGGCTTCCTGGCCGACAGCTGGGGCGTGGGCGGAGCGCTGGTCTTCGGCGCGATGGGATACGGCATCGCGGCCCTGGCGCTCCTCGGGCTGCCGGAGACGCGCGGAAAGGAACTGGCGTGACCGGAGCGAACCGCACGGAAGACCGTCCCCTGGCCCTCGTCGACGAGCACGCGCACGCGTGGAACGGGAAATCCGCGCGGGCCCGCTTCCGGGAGGGCCTGGCCGGCCCGACAGCCGGCGTCGCGGCGGGCCACACACAGGCCAACCTCATCTCGGTGCCCGCGGAATGGGCGTACGACATGCTGCTGTTCTGCCAGCGCAACCCCAAGCCGTGTCCGGTCCTCGACGTCACCGACGCCGGCTCCTGGACCACTGTCCTCGCGGACGGCGCGGACCTGCGCACGGATCTGCCGCGCTACCGGGTCTGGCGGGACGGGGAGTTGGTGGACGAGCCTACGGACGTGCTCGCCCACTGGCGCGACGACCTGGTGTCGTTCCTGATCGGCTGCAGCTTCACCTTCGAGTGGGCGCTGGCCGGGACGGGCGTTCCCATCCGCCACATCGAGCAGGGGCGGAACGTCCCGATGTACGTGACCAGCAGGGAGTGCCGCCCGGCGGGGCGGCTGAGCGGTCCCGTGGTCGTGTCCATGCGGCCGGTGCCTCCGGAGCACCTGGCGGCCGCGATCCGGGAGAGCAGCCTCTTCCCCGCCGTGCACGGCAGCCCCGTACACTGCGGCGACCCCTCGGCGCTCGGCATCGACGACCTCGGCCGGCCCGACTTCGGCGACCCGGTGGACGCCGCCCCGGACGACATCCCGGTGTTCTGGGCCTGCGGGGTGACGCCCCAGGCCGCGGTGATGGCCTCGCGCCCGCCGTTCGCGATCACCCACGCACCGGGCCAGATGTTCCTCACGGACGCCCGCGACGAGCAGTACCGCGTGGCCTGACAGGAGACACGGAAGATCCATGACCTCGATCGATCTCAACGCCGACCTCGGCGAGGGCTTCGGCCGCTGGCGGCTGACCGACGACGAACAGCTGCTGTCCGTCGTCACCAGCGCCAACGTGGCCTGCGGCTTCCACGCCGGGGACGCGGCCACCATGCGCCGGGTGTGCGAGCTGGCGGCGGAGCGCGGCGTGACGATCGGCGCGCAGGTCTCCTACCGTGACCTGGCGGGGTTCGGGCGGCGCGCGATGGACCTGCCGGCCGCCGAGCTGGCGGCCGAAGTGGCGTACCAGATCGGCGCCCTGGAGGTCTTCGCGCGTGCGGCGGGCGCACGCGTGGCCTATGTGAAGCCGCACGGCGCGCTCTACAACCGGGTCGTGCACGACGAGGAGCAGGCCCGGGCCGTGGTCGACGGCGTGCTCCTTGCGGACGCCTCGCTCCCCGTGCTGGGACTGCCCGGCTCGCGTCTGCTCGAGCTGGCGGGAAAGGCGGGACTGCCGGCCGTCACGGAGGCGTTCGCGGACCGCGCGTACACCGAGCGGGGCACGCTCGTCCCGCGCGGGCAGGACGGCGCGGTCGTCAGCGACCCGGAGGCGGTCGTGGAGCGCTCGGTGGACCTGGCCCGCTCGGGCGGGATCACCGCGCACTCCGGCACGCGCATCGAGGTGCGCGCCCGCTCCCTCTGCCTGCATGGGGACACTCCGGGCGCGGTCGAGCTAGCCCGCCGGGTGCGCGCGCGGCTGGTGGAGGCGGGCGTCCGGGTGGAGGCCTTCGCATGAGGGCGCTGCCCGTCGGCGACAACGGGCTGCTCGTCGAGGTCACCTCGGGCGAGGAGGCCCAGGCGCTGCACGCGGAGCTGTTGCGCCGTCGCGCGGAGGGCTCACTGGCCGTGCGTGAGATCGTCCCGGCGGCCCGTACGGTTCTCCTCGACGGCCTCGACGACCCGGTCCGCTGGGCATCCGAACTGACCGCCTCGCGGGTGCCGGCCGCTCGCCCTCGCGCGCGCGAGGTGACCGAGCTTCCCGTGCGGTACGACGGGCCGGACCTCGCCGAGGTCGCCGCCCACTGGAACGTGCAGGAGCGGGAGGTGGCCCGCATCCACGCGGGCACCGAATTCACCGTTGCCTTCTGCGGGTTCGCGCCCGGCTTCGGCTATCTCACCGGGCTCCCCGCCCGCTACGACGTGCCACGCCGGGCCACTCCGCGCACGGCCGTGCCCGCCGGGGCGGTGGCGCTGGCGGGGCCCTACACGGGTGTGTACCCACGCTCTTCACCGGGCGGCTGGCAGCTGATCGGTACGACCGATGCGGTCCTGTGGGACCACGCGCGCGAGCCTGCCGCTCTGCTGTCGCCGGGCGCGCGCGTCCGTTTCGTGCCGGTGGACGCGGCATGACCGACCGCGCGCTCGTCGTCGTACGGGCCGGGGCGCTGACCACGGTGCAGGACCGGGGGCGGCCCGGCCACGCCCATCTCGGTGTGCCCCGCTCCGGTGCGCTCGACGCTCCCGCGGCGGCGCTGGTCAACCGGCTGGTCGGCAACCCGCCCGACGCCGCCGTTCTCGAGACGACCCTCAACGGCTGCACCGTACGGCCGCGTTCCACGGTCACCGTGGCCGTCGGGGGCGCCCCCTGCCCGGTCGCGGTGGGCGGGCGCCCGGTCGCCTGGGGCGCCCCGGTCGTGGTTCCGGCCGGGGAGGTGCTCGATGTGGGCGCGGCCGTCGCCGGCGTACGCGCCTACGTGGCCTTCTGTGGCGGCGTCGCCGTCGAGCCGGTCCTCGGCAGCCGTTCCACGGACCTGCTGTCCGGTCTCGGCCCGGCGCCCCTCACGGACGGCGCGGTACTGCCGCTGGGCACCCCGCACGGACCGTACGCGCGCGTGGACGTCGCCCCGCAGCCTCGGCCGCCCGCCGAACTCGTCCTGCGCGTGACACCGGGACCGCGCAACGGCTGGTTCACGCCACGGGCTCTGAGCACCTTCACCACGCGCACCTACCGGGTGTCGTCGGCGAGCAACCGCATCGGGCTGCGCACGGAGGGGCCGGCGCTGGAGCGGGCACTGCCCGGCGAACTGCCCAGCGAGGGCATGGTGCTCGGCGCGGTCCAGGTGCCACCGGACGGCCGGCCCGTGGTCTTCCTGGCCGACCACCCGACCACCGGGGGCTACCCGGTGATCGCGGTGGTCCGCACCGCCGACCTCCCGGCGGCCGCGCAGGCGGTACCGGGCACCCCCGTCCGCTTCGTCCCGGTGCGCCGGCGCTGAACCGTCACGCCGCGTCCGGCTGCTCCCCGACGGACAGGGCGGCCAGCGCGGCCGACACCGCGGCGGACGTCCGCAGGTCGAGGCGGGCGCTGGTCCCCCGGGCGCGGTGCCCCATCTCGTCCGCCGCCAGCCTCAGGAGCTGCGGCAGCAGGTCGGTGCAGCGTCTGGCCACCCAGCCGGTGCCGGCGGTGGCCCGCCACCACAGGCTCGCCGACCTGGTGGGCGCCGGGAACTCCGGCTCGGGCGAGGGCGCGGGCCCCGTCGCTAGGCCCGTGCCGGCGAGCAGCGCGTGGAAACGCACGGCCAGCTGCCGGTGGCCGCGCTCGCCGGGGTGGAGCCGGTCCGCGCTCCACATGGCGCGGTCGGTGAGCCAGGCGCCCTCCGACGCGTGCAGATGGACGGCTCCGTACCGGTCCGAGAGCGCGTGCACCACCGCGTTGACCGCGCGCTGGCGCCGGGCCAGCGGGCGGGCCAGGGCACCGGGGAGTCCCAGCATGGCCCCGGGGTCGGGCAGACAGGCCGTGAGCAGGACCGCGCCCTGTCCGGTGAAGGCCGCGTAGACCTTGTCGAGCCGGGCAGCCACCGCGTGGATGTCGAAGGTGCAGCGCAGGGTGTCGTTGACGCCGATCACGACGGACACGATGCCGGGACGCAGTCCGAGACCGGCCGGGGTCTGGCGTTCCAGGACGTCCCGCGTCTGTGCCCCGCTGACGGCGAGGTTGGTGAAGTCGACCGGTTCATCGGCGAGCCCTGCGGCCAGCAGCGCGGCCCATCCGCGCCACCCGTCGCCGGTGGGGTCGCCGACGCCCTCGGTCAGCGAGTCCCCGAGGGCCACGAAGCGGACGGGTCTCATACGACGCCCTCCGGGAGGACGCGACGGGACGGTGCCGACGTGCCGTGGGCGGCGGGCTGAGCCGGTCCCGTCACTTCGTCCCCGGCACGACGAGACAGTGCCGTCGCATCGTCCCCGCCACAACGCGGCAGCACCGTCGCATCGTGCGCCGCGAGGAACGCCTCCACCGCCGTGCCCCACCCGAAGCACTCCGCACGCGCGCGTGCGGACTCCCGACGCTCCGGCTCGGACCGCTCGAGGACCGTCTCGATCGCGTCGGCGAAGGCCTCCCCGCGGTCGGCCGCCGTGGCGCCGGCGGACCCGATCACCTCCGGCAGCGCGGAGGACGCGCTCGCCACCACGGGCGTCCCGCACGCCATGGCCTCCAGCGCGGCGAGCCCGAACGTCTCGGCGGGCCCGGGCGCCAGGCACACATCGGCGGAGGCCTGCAGAGCGCCGAGCGCGCCCCGGTCGGACACGTGCCCCAGGAAGGTCACCGGCAGCCCCCGCTCGCCTGCCCGCTGCTCCAGCCGCGCCCGCAGTGGTCCGTCCCCGGCGACCACGAGCACCGCCCGCCGCCCCCGCCGCAGCAGCGCGTCCAGAGCGTCGAGCGCGGTGCCGGGCCGCTTCTCCACGGACAACCGGGAACACATCACCAGCAGCGCCTGGTCGGCCCGCGCGTGCCGTGCGCGCACCCCGGGGTCCCGCAGGGCGGGATGCCGCTCCATCAGATCGACGCCCAGCGGAGCCCGTACGACATTGCGCGCGCCGATCCGGACGAACTCCCGCTCGGCGAACTCCGTGGTGCACACCACCCGCGCGTACGTGTGGGCCGTACGGATGTTGAGGGCGTCGGCGGCACGGCGGGACAGGTTCTCCGGAAGGCCCCAGGTGCGCAGCACGCCGTCGGCGGTCTCGTGGGACACCATCACGGCGGGGACCCGGGCCCGCCGGGCCCATCCGCCGGTCCACCGCAGCGTCGTGCGGTCGGACACCTCCAGGCGGTCCGGGGCGAGTTCCTCCAGGAGGGCGGCGACGCGCCGTTTGTCGGTGAGGACTCGGTAACCGCCGGTGCCCGGCAGCAGCGGGCCGGGCAGGGTGATGACCCGGCCCTGCTCGGTCTCCCGGTCGGTGTGCCGGTCGCCCGGCACGATCAGCGCCGGCTCGTGGCCGGCTGCGCGGAAGCCCTTGCCCAGCTCGCGCAGCGCGGTGCGCAGGCCGCCCGATGCGGGAGCCACGAAGTTGGCGAGCCGCACGATGCGGAGGGAGTCGGAGCTCATGCCGCCACCACCGCCCGGCGCCCGGCGAGCACCGCGTCGTAGTGGGCGATCAGCTGGTCGCCCACCGCGGCCCAGGTGCGCCCCTCGACCGTCGCCCGTCCCGCGGCGCCGTAGGCGGTCCGCAGTTCGGGATCTACGGCCAGGGCCCGTACCACATCCCGTACGGCGTCGGCGTCGTACGGCGGCACCAGGAAGCCGGTGCGGCCGTGATCGACCAGGTCGAGCGGTCCGCCGGCGGCGGGTGCGATCACCGGTATGCCGCTGGCCATGGCCTCCTGAACGGTCTGGCAGAAGGTCTCGAAGGGGCCGGTGTGCGCGAAGACATCCAGCGAGGCGAAGATCCGGGCCAGTTCGTCGCCGGTGCGGCGGCCCAGGAAGACGGCGCCCGACAGGGCTCCGGTCAGCTGGGACCGGCTGGGCCCGTCGCCCACCACGACGACCCGGACGCCCTCCAGGCCGCAGGCACCGGCCAGGAGTTCGACCTGCTTCTCGGGGGCGAGCCGGCCCACGTAGCCGACGATCAGCTCTCCGTTCGGGGCGAGTTCTCGGCGCAGGGCCTCGTCGCGGTGGTCGGGGCGGAACCGGACGGTGTCCACGCCTCGCGCCCACAGCTTCACCCGGGGCACTCCGTGGGCCTCCAGGTCGTGCAGTGCGGCGCTGGAGGGGGCGAGGGTGAGGTCGGCGGCGGCGTGGACCGAGCGTATGCGCCGCCAGGCCGCTGCCTCGCCGGCACCCATGTAGGTGCGGGCGTAACCGGCGAGGTCGGTCTGGTACACGGCGACGGCCGGGATGCCGAGCCGGGCGGCGGCCGCCATGCCGCGCACGCCGAGGACGAAGGGGCTGGCCAGGTGGACCATGTCGGCGCGGTGTTCGGTGAGGGCCGCGGCGACGCGTCGGCTGGGGAGGGCGACGCGGACCTGGGGGTAACCCGGGAGCGGAAGGGAGGGGACG
The DNA here is from genome assembly GCF_042741275.1 of Streptomyces sp. NPDC058964. Taxonomy (NCBI): domain Bacteria; kingdom Bacillati; phylum Actinomycetota; class Actinomycetes; order Kitasatosporales; family Streptomycetaceae; genus Streptomyces; species Streptomyces sp. NPDC058964. The sequence continues at coordinate 86 of NZ_JBHYKH010000325.1, read as the reverse complement.
TGGACGACTGGGCACGGCGCGGACACGGGGGGGCGGGCGCCGGGCGCGGGGGCCGGGGCGCCGAGGAGGGGAGCGTGACAGCGTAC
>NZ_JBHYKH010000324.1:7879-10205 GCF_042741275.1 Streptomyces sp. NPDC058964 | reverse complement strand
GGGTCTGGGGTGCCTTGACAGTGTCACTACATACCCCGCACAGGGTTTTGACTGGTGACGGATACTGTGGAACAGTCATCGCGCACTCGTGCCGCAGTGACCCCGGGAGAAGGACCGACGGGAGCGCCTGCGATCGGCACATCCGTATGCATCCGTATTCACTTCCATACGGCGGAGGGTTTCTCGTGATCAACAGGCGTACCTTCAACAAGGCCATGGGGCTCGGCACCGGCGCGGCCGCGGTCTCGCTGGCCGGTTTCCAGGCGAGCGCGAAGGCGTCATCCGCCCACCACTACGAGGGAGGCGACGCCGCGACACCGACCGTGCCGGCCGTGACCCCGGGCACGCACACCTCCTTCGCCCGGCTGAAGCAGGTCAGGGCAGGTGTGCTGGACATCGGCTACGCCGAGGACGGACCCGCGCACGGACCCGTGGTCATCTGCCTGCACGGCTGGCCCTACGACATCCACAGCTACGTCGACGTCGCTCCCCTGCTCGCCGCGCAGGGCTACCGGGTCATCGTGCCCTTCCTCCGCGGTCACGGCACGACGCGCTTCCTCTCCTCCCTGACGTTCCGCAACGCCCAGCAGTCGGCGGTCGCCCTGGACATCGTCGCCCTGATGGACGCCCTCAAGATCGAGAAGGCCCTTCTGGCGGGCTTCGACTGGGGCTCACGCACCGCCGACATCATCGCGGCCCTGTGGCCCGAACGCGTCAAGGGGCTGGTGTCCGTGAGCGGATACCTCATCACCAACGTCGAGGCACAGAAGAAGCCCCTCCCGCCGAAGGCCGAATACGCCTGGTGGTACCAGTACTACTTCGCCACCGACCGGGGCCGACTCGCCATGGAGGACAAGACCGACCGGCACGACCTGTGCCGGCTCGTCTGGGACACCGTCTCCCCGACCTGGGATTTCGACGACGCCACCTTCGAGCGCACGGCCGCCGCGTTCGAGAACCCCGACTACGCGGCCATCGTGATCCACAACTACCGCTGGCGGCTGGGCCTCGCCGACGGGGAGCGCCGCTACGACCGGTACGAGAGGCAGCTCGCGACCCGTCCGGTCATCGAGGTGCCGACCATCACGCTCGACGCCGAGCGCGACCCGTTCACCGCTCCCGGCAACGGGACCTTGTACCGCGACCGGTTCACGGGCAAATACGCCCACCGCACGCTGACCGGGATCGGTCACAACCTGCCGCAGGAGGCACCCACCGCCTTCGCCCAGGCGGTCGTCGACGTGGACCACTTCTGAGATCGGGCGATCTTCTCTCACCGGGGATCCGGCCGGGTGGACACCGACGTGGCCGTCCACACCGCGACGACGTTCGGACCGTGGTCCTGACAGCGGCGCTGTCATGCGTGCCCCTCTCGTCGGCGGCGGGCCGGACATCGGCCGCTCCTACGGGCTCACCGTCGCAGCGGCCGTCCCAGTCTTCGTCCTCTCGGCCGTTCAGGCGTTCAGGCGCACACCGTCCCCGCCCATGAATCTCGGATAGCCCCGTTCGGAGGCGTCTTCCTCGTTGTCATCTCCGATGCCACGGCGACGCACAGCGCTCGGGGCGTGAACGTTCAGGCGTCGGCTTCTCTCCGCGTTCGGCGCGGGTGACGGCCTGGGATCGGGCGGCGACCGGCTCGGGATCGCCTTCGGAGTCGTCGGCACGGCGCACCGTGCGAGGAGTCATGGCTGACGGCCTTCGGACTCATCGCGCTCCTGGTGTGGATCCATGTGGAGGCGCTGCGCGTGCTCACTTTCCGACGGGACGACACCTGAGCCGCACACACCAACAAGGGGGCGTCTGATCCGGTCAAGACCGAGCGGGCGTCTGGGACATGCCATCACCGCGGGACGGGCGAGGCCGCGGCCATGACCGCCGTCGCCCGTCCCGTTCGAGGACCGCCTCCCTGTCTCGGGCGACCGCGGCGTCGGACATTGCGCAGTGTCATCAGGCTCGGTGGTACTGATTCCGAGGTCGTAGGGTCAGATCCCCCGGGGCTGACGGCAGTGACCCCGGTGATGATCAGGCCGATACCTCGTGAGGCCCGCGCGGCAAGGTGTGCGAAGTACCAGTCCGTCGCCGCGCCGACCGAACCACCTTCCGGCGCCGTCCTCACCGGCTCCCCGCGTCCGCAGTCAATCCCAGCCGCGGGTATGCACTCGCCCTCTACCGGCGCACGTATTTCTCCGCTACGTACCGGTGCACGGTTCCCCGCGCGCGGAGCTCGCGGCCACCCCCCGCGTCGCCGGTGGCCCGCCGGGCAATGGTCCCCACCCCGCCCGAAGGGTGGGCCAAGCCAATTGGGTGATCGTCCAGCCACCACCCG
>NZ_JBHYKH010000324.1:3676-7869 GCF_042741275.1 Streptomyces sp. NPDC058964 | reverse complement strand
CAACACCCCATCTCCCCGCGCACTTTTAACCCCCATCCGAACGGGTCCCGGGTCCCCGCCGCGCGGCGCCGCCGCCCCCCCGCCACCCCGGGGGGGCCCGGCCGTCAATGTGTCAGATCCGCGCCCGACTGGTCGGCAACGGCATGTGTGTGATCGTCCAGCAGCCACCGGGAGTGGTGCCGCGCGGCCCAGGACCTGCTCACGTGACCCGTGCGCATCCCGAGCCTGGCCTCGGGGTCCTGGTACGCCTTGCGCATGTGGCCGATCAGGACAATGGTGATCGCCCAGGCGAGGCAGTCGTGCACGAAGATGGCGCTGGTGCGGGAGATGAACGGCAGCAGCCCGATGAACCACATGAGCAGACCGGTGAACATCATCACCAGCACCGCGCCCGCGATCCACCCCGCGTAGATCTTCTGTCCCGCGTTGAACTTGCCGGCGGGGCGCGCTTCCGGCCACGTCCGCCGTCTGCGGACGGCCCTCAGCCACTGCCGGTCGTAGACCGCGAAGCGGTTCAGCCTGCGCAGGTCCGCACGGAAGTCCGGGGAGAAGAGCCCCAGCAGGAACGGAACCGGCAAACAGATGCCCGACCACTCGTGGACGGCGGCCACGATGTGGCGGCGGCCGACCAGCTCGGCCAGCGGGCCGAGGTACAGGCATGCCGCGGTGACCAGGCACACCAGCATGAGCCACCCGGTTGCCCGGTGGACCATCCGTTCCGCCCGGCTGAACCGGCGAACCTGACCGGACCGCTCAGGCCGAGCCGTCGCCCCGGTCGGCGTCGTCGAGCCAGCCGTCGACCGCATAACCTCGCTCCTCCCAGAAACCGGGGATGACCTTGTCGGTCACCGATATGCCGGACAGCCACTTGGCCGATTTGTAGAAGTACATGGGGGCCACGAACAGGCGCACCGGTCCCCCGTGCTCGTGGGTGATGGGCTTGTCCTGCATCTTGAGTGCCACCAGGACGTCCGAGCGGCGCGCCTGCTCGAGGGTCAGGCTCTCGGTGTAGGCGCCGTCGAAGCACGTGAACCGGATGGCCGCCCCCTCGGAGCGCACTCCGGCGGCGTCGAGGAGGTCCGCCAGTTTCACGCCTTCGAAGGGCGTGTTGTCCACCCGCCACCCGTCCGTGCAGAGTACGTCGTGAACGACTCGCGTCTGAGGCAGAGCACGCAGCTCGGGCAGTGTGTAGGTCCTCGGCCGGTCGACCAGACCGCCGATGGTCAGCCCGTAGTTGGTGTCGTTCTTGCGCGGCACCGACCCGACGACGCTGTAGTAGCGAAAGCCACCGGGGTTGGGCAGCAGCCCGGTCAGCCCCGTTGCGTCGACCTGGGAGGCGGCACCCAGGACGTCCTCCCAGCCGCTCTGCAGGTAGGGAGCAGCGGCAAGGCCGGCGGCACCGGCGGCGAGCATGCCCAGCAGCGCGCGCCGCCCCACCGGTGCGCCGTCGGCGTTCCGCCTCGGCTGTTCTGCCATGTTCAGTCCTTCTTCGCGGTGGCGACTGCTCCGGCGACGCGCGTCGTCGATGACGGTCGCGCTCGGGCAGCCGAAGGTGGTTGCCGTCGTCACGCAGACATCGTCCGCAACGCCACCTCACCCTGCGCCGGTTCAGGACGCGCCGGCGCCGGCTCATGTGAAACGGCGGGTTGTTGCGGTGGGCAGGAGCCGAAACGCCAGCACCGGAAGCACCGTTCGCCATCGGCCGAGCCGAGCCCTTGAGACGGAAATCGACTTCGTCACCTGTTTAAGAGGTGACGATACTGGCACGGCCCAACGCGGGCTGTCAACGACGCGTGCCGACGACGGGACGGGGGTGGTCCGACCGCGTCGGATCACGAACTCGCCTTACGTTCTGCGGCAATGCTTGCCTGCTTCGACTGTCACCTGTCAGAATGGTGACGTGAATCACGAGCATTCCTTCGTCTGCGGGAACCCGGCCCTCGACTTCGCCGCGACTCTGCGCGCACGGCGAACGGTGCGCTTCGAGATGTTCGCGACACCCGACCGGCTGGACGCCTGGTTCGTGGAGTCCGGACTCGTGGACGCGATCACGCCCGCCGACGAGGCCGACGTCGAGCGGGCCAAGGCGGTACGGGATGCGATCTACGAACTGGTCACCGCCCGCCGTCTCGGCCAGGAATACGACGAGGAAGCACTGAGCCTTCTGAACGGGGCCGCGCGCAAGCCTCCGGCGACACCGCAGCTCACACGGGACGGACGCAGGACCGAGGCGACCGCCGAACAGGCGCTGTCCACCGTCGCCCGGCATGCCGTCGAGCTGCTCAGCGGTCCGGACGTGCCCCTGATGAAGGAGTGCGACAACCCCGAGTGCACCCGTATCTACGTCGACCGCTCCCGCGGCACGCGTCGCCAGTGGTGCGACATGGAGTCCTGCGGCAACAAGTTCAAGGCGGCCGCCTACCGCGCCCGCAAGAAGAGTGGCCCTTCGGCGGCCGCTCGCTGAACGGTGGCAGCTCACGGGGCGGCGCGAGCAACACGGCGGCCTGCTGCGCCGTCGTGGCAGCAGGCCGCCGGTGGACCGGGCGGAGCGACCGCACTCCGGAAGGGCGGTATCGGCGCGTCACGAGGAACGCACCCGGTCACCGCCGTTCATGTCGCCCCCACCGCCCGTGGCGAACGCATCAGTCGCGCCGGGCGACTTGGTAGTGAGCGATGTACCACTCGCCGTCGAGTCGCCGGAGCACAACCGTGAGCGTGACCGGAACGGTCGGCCGGTCGGAGAAGGAGAAGTCGACGCTCAGGTATCCGAGCAGGACGTCGTCGCTGAACGACCGGACCTCGAGCACCTTGTAGTCCGCCACCAGCCCGAGCGGCTGGGAGTCGTAGTACTGCGCGACCCCGGTCCGTCCGACGCTGTAGGGGTGCAGTCCTTGGAAGATCACGTCCTCGGTGAAACACGCGGCCACCCGCTGCGGCTCGTGTGCATCGACCGCGGCCTTCCAGCGGTCCATGACGTCACCCAGGATCGCTCGCTGGGGCCCCGCACTCTCCGTCACCAGTTCCTCCTCTGGGGAATCGTGCCGACGACTCAGCGCGTGTGGCCCGGGTCGTTGGGGTGCTGCTGCAGGGGGGTGACCACCGCGGTCATCCAGGGCCACAGGGGCAGGCTGCCGAGGACCTTCACACGCAGCTCGGTTTCGTCGTCGGCACGCCACACCCCGATGCTGCGCAGCTCTCCGACCGGACGCCACAGCCGGAACAGATGCCCCTGAGCGGCGAGTTCCCCGGCCCGCACCGCCTCGGCGGCACGGATCCGGTCGACCTCGGCCTGATCGGTGCCCTCGGGCACGGTGGTGGTCAACTCGACCAGGAATTCCTTCATGACCTCTTCTTCCTTCGGATCGGCCCGGGGGACGAGGGCTCGGGCGTCGTCCCCCGGAAGCCTCTGCGATGCCCCGCGAGCCGGTTCCGGCCAGGGCGTAGATGTTTCGGCTCCTCATCACCGCACGGCGGGGTGCCACAGGCGCCGGAGCGCCCCCGCGGGCGCCGGCCGGCGCCGCGGACTGTCAGGCGGCGGACCTCAGGAGCCCGGCGATCCTGACAACTCGCTCCGCCTGGATGCGCGCGGCGGTACGCGTGACGTCGTCCACCGGGTTGCTGCCCTGGGCGTCGACGTGCGAAGTGCCGTAGGGGTTGCCGTCCACGAACTTGCGCGGGTCGGTGAAACCGGGCGTGACCGTGATGCCACCGAAGTGGTGGATGGAGGTGTACAGGGCGAGCAGGGTCGCCTCCTGCCCGGCATGCGCCGTCGCGGTGGACACAAAACCGCTGTAGACCTTGTCCGCCAGCCTGCCCTCGGCCCACAGACCGCCCAGGGTGTCGATGAACTGCTTCAGCTGCGCGGAGACATTGCCGAACCGCGTCGGTGTACCGAACAGCACCGCGTCGGCCCACTCGACGTCTTCCGTAGTGGCCTCCGGAATGTCCGCCACGGCCGCATGATGAGCGGCCCAGGCCGGGTTGGACTCGATGGCCGCCCGAGGGGCCAGCTCGGCGACCTTCAGCAGACGCACCTCGGCACCGGCCTTGACGCCCGCGTCATGGAGCTCCTTGGCGATCTCAGTGACCGTGCCGGTGGACGAGTAGTAAATGATCGCAAGCTTCACGGGAGTGCTCACGGGGGTGCTCCGTTCAGTGGGAGAGGTTTCAAAGCCGTAGTAGACGCGCGCGGG
>NZ_JBHYKH010000324.1:0-3666 GCF_042741275.1 Streptomyces sp. NPDC058964 | reverse complement strand
CAAATCATCCCGGGCTGCTCCCGGGGGGGTGATCGTTACTGTGCGTGTGTTTAAAACCCGTTTTTACACCCCCGGTCCCAAAAATTCGCCGCCCGCTCGTCCTGCGTCAAACGCGAGCGCGGCACATGACGCCTCACGGACCCCCGGCACCAGCCGATCGTTCCCGCTCCTGCCGTGCATGTCCGGCGCCTTGTGAGTCGTCACAGCCTCCGCGCATGTGCCCCCGCACGAGGCCGAAACCACGGATGGCGGCGGGGCTGGGAAGTGATGCACCTGCTCGCCGGCCCGTTGCGCCGCGTCACCGCGGGCAGGACCTGCAGAACACGGCCATGGCGAGCCCCGCCGCAGGCTGAGCGACTCCGTGTCCGCCCCCGCCGTCCGATGCCCCCCGGCCACCTGCGGGCCGGAAGGTCGCCGGAAGCCGGGCGGGCCTGATCAAGACGACCGGCCCTTTGTGCGCCGCCCCTTCTCCCCCGTGACAGCATCGGCGCCGGCCTGGTCGACGCCTACCGCAAGCTGGGCCAAGCCGTCGTCGCCACCTCCCGCAACATCGCGTCCTCGCAGGACCCTGATGTCCTCACCGTCCAGGGCGACATCGCCGACCCCGCCACTGCCGAGCGCGTGGCGAGCGCCGTGATCGAGCGCTTCGGACGCATTGACGCCCTGGTCAACAATGCCGGCATTTTCGTGGCCAAGCCCTTCCACGAGTACACCCAGGCGGACTACGACGCCGTGACGGGCGTGAACCGGACCGGGTTCTTCCGCATCACCCAACTCGCGGTCGAGCACATGCTCCAACCGGGCGGCGGCCATGTCGTCCAGATGACCACCAGCCTGGTGGACCACGCCAGCTCCGCGGTGCCCGCCGTGCTTGCTTCGCTCACGAAGGGCGGCCTGCAGTCCGCGACCAAGGGGGTGGCCATCGAGTACGCCACCCGCGGCATCCGCAGCAACGCTGTCGCGCCGGGTGTCATCAAGACGCCGAGGCATGGCGAGGAGCACCACGAGGCCCTCGCCGACCTGCACCCGGTCGGCCGAATGGGCGAGGTGAGCGACGTCGTCGACGCGGTCGTCTACCTCGAGAACGCGCCCTTCGTCAACGGCGAGATCCTGCACGTCGACGGCGGCCAGAGCGCCGGACACTGACGTCGCACAGGTGCCCCGGGCAACACGGTCGGCGGCCCCGGGCATACCCATACGCCCCCGGCCAGGACGACCGGGCTTGTCAAATGCCGATGGGACCGGCTCCATGCAGCAGGCATCGACAGGCCGAGAGGAGCTGACGGCCATGGAAGTCGAACTGCGTCACCTGCGAGCCTTCACCGCTGTGGCACGTTTCGTTCCTTCAACAGGGCCGCCCAGCAGTCGTCGATCACGCAGCCGGCCCTCACCCTCAGCCGCACGATCGCCCAGTTGGCGGCCGCGCTGAACGTCCGCCTGCTCAACCGCGCCTTACGGCAGGTGGAACTGACCGACGCCGCCACGGAGTTCCTCCTGCGCGTGGAGGGCGTTCGACCAGGCCCTGGCCGCCGCGCGCCGCATGGTCACGCTTAGGCTCGGCTTCACCTGTCCGTTGCCGGACCCTGGGCGCAGCATGCCGTGAACGGCTTCGAGGCAGCCACCAGCGCGTCGGTCACTCTGACCCGTACCGACGATCCGGTGCAGGCTTTGCGGCAGCGGGCCGTCGACGTCGCCGTGGTCCGTGGCGTCGTCTCCCTCCTCGACCCGTACGGTCCGTCCAGCACTCCGGCTCAGGCATGGCGACCAGGAGTGCTCCCGCGGGCCGGTCACGCGCTTCGTGCCGGGGCAGGGCACACGTGCCCGTGGTCGCCCCACGAGCGTTTCCCCCGACAGACTCGCTCGACCTGCCGGGAGCGCCCGTTCCGATACACGCCCCCGGACACACCGAGGGGCGCAGGGCCTATCACCTGCTGGACCGGGGCATTCTGATCAAACCCCCGAAAGAGGTGGTCGCACTGGCCCGAGCGCGGGCGGAGAAGTGACCGCACGGACAACCGGCCGGTCGGCCTACGCCCATCGCCGCAGGTGATCTCGTCGTATCACCTTGCCCTCACACGTGCTCGACTCGCAGCCCCAGCACACCCGTACGCCGCGATGCTCTCCTCTCTCCCTCCTCCTCGGGCTTCCTTCCAACAGACGCCGCGCGCGTCTGCACAGGTCTGGGTAGCATGCGCAGCGTCATTGATGAGAGGGAGTGACCGGTTGTGACCAGCCAATCAGCCGCCACGCTCCGATCGCGGTATGTCGAGCAGGCCGCGTCGGATCTTGAGGAAAATCGCCGACGACAGCGGGAACTGACAGAGAAGCTCACGATGTTGAAGCAGGAAGAAGCCCTGCTGACGGACATTCTGACTCTCGCGAAGCGGTACGAAGGCTTGTCGGATGCGTCACGACTGCCGGAGCAGGCACAGAACGAATCGTCAGCCGGCCAAGAGGGAAGGCATGTGTCCGGCGTCGTCCCCCCTCCGTCCGGGGGGGCATCGCGACGGCTGTCCGGGGCCGCCACCCGGCGTACCATCATGGGCACGACACGGTCTGGCGCGAAGGGGAAGTCGCCTCAGCCTCTGCTCGGAGACATTCTGATGGACCTGCTCGACGCCCATGACGAGCCGCGTCTGGCCAAGGAGCTGCGGGACGAGCTCCTGGAGAAGCACCCGGACCGGGCTCCGACACCCCAGGTCGTGCGGAACACCCTCGAGTCGCTGGTCGCCAAGGGCCGCGTCCGTCGGCACCGGCAGAAGCGCTCGGTGCTGTACGCCCTCCACAAGTCCGAAGAGCGATCCACGCCCAGCGCAGGAGCGGACGCCGGCTGACCCGGACGGACCGGTCCCCGCACGGGTGCGGAGGATGTGCCCCGCCGGGCCGACCCGCGCGGGGACCATCGAGGACGGCGGGAGTGTCCGCACGGTGTTGCGGAGTCACGGTCGCGGAGTCGCGCTTCTCCATCCGAACATACCCATTTTTACTTTCCCATGCAAGTATAAGCGAACGGCCACTTATCGTATAGCGTTGCTTATCTCGCACACTTTTTCCCTGGACAGCGTTGACTCACCCTCTTTCCCCACGGCCCCGTTCGACACGGAAAAGCAAGTTCGCCGTGATCTGTGACCAGGCTGAGCCATTTACACTGTACTCATGGCAGACGTGACGACGATCAAGCCCCTCAACCGCGATGAGGAGGCCTTCCTGCGGGCCCTCGGGAGGGTAATTACGCTCCTGCCCCGAGTCGTCGACGCGGACATGCTCGAAGAACATCCGATCACCAGCACCGAATACACCGTCCTGGTGCACCTCTCGGAGGCGCCGCACAACCAGATGCGGATGAGTGAGCTCGCCAGCCTGTGCGGGCTGTCACTGAGCGGTATGACCAGGGTGGTGAACCGGCTGGAGTCGCAGTCGTTGGTGATCCGGCAGAAGGCGCCGGACGACGGAAGGGCGTGGCTCGCCGTTCTCACCAGCGCCGGATGGACGCAACTGAAGCAGGCATGGCCCACCAACCTTGCGAGTGTGCGCCGCCACGTCTTCTCCCGCCTGGAAGGCTGCGACATCGCCGCGGCCGCGGAGGTACTCGAGCGCATAGCGCCCAGCTGCTAGTCGTTACGTCGTCCGCGCGCGGGGGCGTGACCGGGTTGCCCCGCACGCCCA
>NZ_JBHYKH010000323.1:0-10233 GCF_042741275.1 Streptomyces sp. NPDC058964 | reverse complement strand
GGCGGAGATATACCGGGTGGTGGTCGTCTGCCGCGCGCCGCTGGACGCACACATGGTGCAGGACCTCGTCGAACGCCACGGCCGTCTGGACGCCGCCTTCAACAACGCCGGTGTGGGACTGGCGAGGACACCGCTGCACCTGATCGAGGACGAGGTGTACGAACTGGTGATGGAGACGAACGTACGGGGCGTGTGGAACTGCATGCGCCACGAGATCTCGGCCATGCTCGAGGGCGGTGCGGGCGGAGCTATCGTCAACACCAGCAGCGTCGGGGGGCTGGTCGCCTCCTCGACGGGCGCCCCCTACATCGCCTCCAAACACGCGGTGATCGGCCTGACCAAGGCCGCGGCCGTGGAGTACGCCGGGCAGGGGATACGGGTCAACGCCATCGCCCCGGGCCTGACGCGCTCGGAGATGGTCGACGGGTGGTTCGCCGCCTCGCCGGGCACCGAGGAGCGGGCCTACCGGTCCGCACCGCAGCAACGGGCCGCGGACCCCGAGGAAGTGGCGGAGACGGCCGCCTGGTTGTGCAGCGACAAGGCGAGCTTCGTCACCGGTGCGACGCTTCCCGTGGACGGGGGCCGTACCGCCTGGTGAATCCGGACGATCTGCTGTGGACCGGTGCGTGGCTCGTTCTCGTGCCGGTCCACGGGCATATTCCTGCCGTGCGGGCATTCCCTCGCCCGAGCCGGGGTAACGGGCTCGAAGTGGGGTAAGGTACCTGACGTTCGGTTTTGTTTTCAATTGAGGAGGGGTCCCATGGCGCGGCAAGAGCGTGCAGTACGGACCCGTCGCGCTGTTATCGAGGCCGCCGCCGCGGTCTTCGCCGAGCGCGGCTACACGGCGGCGACCATCGCCGAGATCCTTGACCGGGCCGGGGTCACCAAGGGCGCCCTGTACTTCCACTTCGACTCCAAAGAGGCCCTGGCGCGCGGAGTGATCGAAGCCCAGATCACCAGCGACTACTGGGTGCCGCGCGAGCTGAAGCTGCAGGAGTGGGTGGACATCTGCATGACGCTGGCCTACCGGATACCCAAGGAGGTCATCCTGCTGGCCGGCATCCGCCTCTCCGCGGACCTGCAGGGGCGGGCCCTGTTCGGCAGCGCCTGGCCCGCATGGATGGAGGTCGTTGGCAAGAGAATCGCCGAGGCCAAGGAGCAGGGGGAAGTGCTGCCGCACATCGACCCCCAGGAGACGGCGGAGTTCTTCGTCGGGGCCTGGCTCGGCATGCAGGCGCTGTCCGAGGCGTACGCCAACTGGACGGACCTGAGCGAGCGCATCTCCATGCTCTACAACTACATCCTTCCGGCCATCGCCACCCCCGCCGCCCTGATCAAGCTGGACATCGCGCCTGATCGAGGCTTCCGGGTCGTCCAGGAAGTCGAACGCGCCCAGGCACTGGCGTCCGAGGACTGATCTCTTCCGGCGTCCTTCGCCCGCGGAACCCATCACCCCGTCTCCGTGAGCGCGTGTCGCGCGTACTAACAAACCCGACACCTGGTTTTCTGCGTCAACAGTGGCCCCGTGACTTCCTCGTCGCACCACGGTCATGGCCGGATCTGTTTCTCGCCGAACCGACTGACCCCTACAGCCCGAATCCATAACATACCGAGATGCTCTTTTCAGGTTGATTTCAGAGGTCATTGCCGGAGATCATAGGAAGCGCTCTACCCCGAGGTGAGCAGCCAAATTAACGATGTGTCACTCTTGAGCCGCACAAGGATCACGCCGCTCCGGCTCTAGCAAACCAACCAATCATGCGGTTTGCTAAGGTGCTGAAACGGATTGCCGCAGGCCCGAAGGTGAAGCGGACTGATCATTTCCGCATCGGCTCGAGCCCAGGAGGAGGGCGTGATGGTCAAACAGGTGCGAGCTGTTCGTACGCGCCAGGCCCTCATCGTCGCGGCGGCCGAGGTCTTCGCCGACGAGGGGTACGCGCTGGCCACCCTGCCCGTGATCAGCAAACGGGCGGGGGTGAGCACCGGAGCACTGCACTTTCACTTTCCCAGCAAGGACGCGCTGGCCAGAGAGGTCGAGGGTGCCGCGGCGGATTCCATCGAGAAGATGGCCGAACACTGTCTCTCCTCGGCCGACACCCTGTTGCAGTCACTGGTGAACGCCACCTGCCGGCTGCTGGCCGCCGTCGCGAGCGACCCCGTGGTCCGGGCGGGCTTCAAGCTGGGCAGCGATCCGTCGCGCGAGGGCGGGGCCGGGGTGCCGCAGTGGTGGTGCGCCTGGGTCCACGATCTCGTCGTGCAGGCGCAGGACGCGGGGGAGTTGGCGCACGACGTGGCGGCCGAGGACGCGGCGGCGGCGATCGTCGCGGCGACGGTGGGTTTCGAGGCGCTCGGTGAGGTGGACGACGAGTGGCTTTCGAGGGAGCGGGTGGCCCGGTTCTGGTCGTTCATCCTGCCGCGCCTGGCCGCATCGCCCCAGAACATATTGGTCAAGCCAATGGGTGAGGTCGACGCCGAGTGACCATCGGCGCAAACAAAACAGCGCACATGGTTTGGTAATCGGCCGGTCAAGCCTCCGATGCGGCGGCCTGCGGGTTCTGTTTTTGTGTCCCATATGTTCATGTCAGCGGAGAAGATCCTGCCCATCTTGAGCAGATCTCGCGTGCTGATGGAGGGCAAGCAGGATGGCCGGTACGGTATTGACATACCGCCCGTGCTGTTTTTTACTCGGGTTGCTAGGAATCCGCTCTAAGGCAGCCAGCAGCGACGGGGAGACGGCGTGGACATCGACATACTCGGCACACTCGCCGTGCGGGAGAAGGGCGTCTCGATCACCCCGACGGCCCCCAAACCACGTCAGGTGTTAGCCCTGCTGGCACTCGACGCCGACCAGGTGGTGCACGTGGACACCCTGAGCGAGGAGCTCTGGGGCGCCAAGCCGCCCCGCAGCGCCCGCCCCACACTGCAGACCTACATCCTCCAGCTGCGCGAGATGATCACGCTCGCGCTGGACAGCGGGGACGAGCCGGAGGACCGTTCCGCGAAGGACGTCCTGCTGACCGTGCCCGGCGGCTATCTGCTCAAGAGCGGTGGAGGCACCAGCGACGTCCGCGAGTTCGAACGGCTCGCCGGCATGGGATACCGGGCCATGGACGCCGAGGACTACCCAGGCGCCGCCCACCGGCTGCGCGAGGCGCTCGCGCTGTGGACCGGGCCCGCCCTCGCCGACGTCCACGCGGGCACCCATCTGGAGACCCAGATCAAACGGCTCGAGGAGAGCCGGCTGTGCGCGCTGGACCAGCGCATCGAGGCCGACCTGCGGCTCGGCCGGCACCGCGAGCTGCTCGCCGAACTGACCGTGCTCGTCAGCCGGTACCCCACCCACGAGAGCCTGTGCGGCCAGTACATGCTGGCCCTGTACCGCTCCGGCCGCCGGGGCGAGGCGCTGGACGCCTACCAGCGGCTGCGCGCCACCCTGGTGCGCACCCTGGGCCTGGAGCCGTCGCCCGCCCTGGGCAAGCTGCAGCGTTCCATCCTCATGGCCGGGCCGGAGAGCGTGCCGCCCGCCGCCGGGTCCGGCCGGCTCACCGCCATCGGCTGAGCCGACCCCGCAAGCCCGGCCGGGACGAGCGCGACCCGAGCGCCACCTCCGTATCCGTTCGAGTGCCGCTCAAGGCGCACGGCGCACTTTTGAGTACACACGGAGGAGGGGGGACAGGCATGCCGTCCGATCGAGGGCACTCGGCCCAGCACACCATCTCCGTCGCCGCCCCCGCCGGTGTCGTCTACGGCATGCTCGCCGACGCCGTCCGCTGGCCGGTGTTCCTCTCCTCCCACGTCCACGTCGAACGGATGGACTTCGACGGGGTCACCGAGCATCTGCGCATGTGGGACATGACGGCCGACCACGTCCGTTCCTCACGCACCCGGCGCGTCCTCAAACCGCAGTCACGGTCCATCGAGTTCGAGCAGCAGGACACCTTCTGGCCGGACGCCCCCACTACCGGGGCCTGGACCGTCGAGACCCAGGACGACGAGCGTTCCCTGGTCACCCTGCGCCACGATCTGCCGCCGGCCGGTCCCTACCGGTCCGCGGCCCACGACGCGGAGGCCGACGTCCGCGCCCAGCTGGAACGGGTGCGGGAGATGGCCGAACACTGGGAGAAACTCGACGAACTGCTGCTGTCCTTCGAGGACAGCGTGCTGGTGGACGGGCCCTTCGAGCTCGTCTACGACTTCCTCTACCGGATCGAGAACTGGGCCGAGACCGTCCCGCACGTCGAGTGGACCAGCGTCACCGAGGACCAGCCGGGCGTGCAGCACGCCGCCATGGACACCTGTGCCGAGGAGACCGGCGAGACCGTCACCGTCGAGGCCGTACGGCTGTGTTTTCCGCACGCCGGACGGATCGTGTTCAAGGAGACGGTCACGCCCGAACTGATCGCGGCGCACGCGGGGGAGTGGTACCTGCTGCCCGAAGAGACCGGGGTGCGGGTCGGCTGCACCCACCACGTCCTGCTCAGGGAAGAGGCCGTGGCCCCGGTCCTGGGCGAGGAAGCCGTCCTTGCGGATGCCCGCCGGTATGTGCGCGAGTGGCTGGGCCGCGCGAGCACCGAAGCGCTGGGCCTGGCCAAGTGGCATGCGGAGAGCGCCGTCCGCCGTCTGCGATGAGGAGGCCCCCGATGGCCCTCACCCGACCGGCTCCGTCCGGGGAGCACACCGTCACCGCCACCGCGGAGCCGCGACCGGCCCGCGAACGGCGAAGGGCGGCCGTCTACGCCGAACTGCCGCCGCCCGTCGAGGTGGCGCTGCGCACGGTACGGCTCGAGGCACAGCTCGGCGATCCCGCCGACCCCGCCAACCGCTACGGCCTGCCCGCGCTGACCGCCCTGGAGGGTAGCGACGGTCCGCCTGCCCCAGCCGACCTGCGCGCCGAGTTCCTGCCCCGCGCCGCCGGAGGGCACTTCACCACCGCAGACCAGCTCGTACGGGTGCTGCGCCCGCTCTTCCGCCGGGACCTCGCCCTCGGCCACGCCTGGGCCACCCGCGTGCTGCCGGCGGCGGCCGACGGAACCCGCCCGGCACCCGATCGTCCGGCCGAACTGGCCGCGCTGCTCGGGCCGGCGGCACTGATCGCGGCGACGGCCACCGTACTGCGCACGGCCACCCGCGTCGTCGCCGAACTGGGCCCTCAGGAACCCTCCGTCCGGCAGTGGCACGGCACGCTCGCCGGCGACTTCGCCGACCTGCTGGCCTGCGAGAGCCTGACGACCGTGGCGCTGCGCTCCCTCGTCCTGCCCGCCGAGGCCACCGCCGTGCTCACCGCAACGGTCGGATACGTCGTCCCGCAGGTGGTGGCCGACATCCACAACGACCTCGAACTCGTCCTGAACGAGACCGGGTTCGCGCCAGGCAGCCTTGAGCAGCGCACGCTCGCCAAGGTGACCGCCGACCTCGCCGCCGGCGGACAGTGGCCCGACCCGGCCGCCTGCCGGGCACGGCTCGTCGCCGCCCTGCCCGACCTCGCCGGGACCGGACAGCCCCCGGCGGACACCGCCGCGCTGTTCAGGATCGGCGATCCGGCCGGGATCGGGGCCGACCTCCTGCCGGAGGGCACCGGATGCCACCACGTGCTGGCCGACGCGCTGGCCACCGCGGCCGCGGCCCGGCCCGCCGAGGCGGAGGACGGCGCGCTCGCCCGCGCCGCCCGCCGGCTGCGCACCGAGCGGCGCATGCTGCGTCTGCCGTCCCTGCAGGCGGCCGACGCCTCGACGGCCGACCCCGCCGCGCGGGCGCTCGCGGACCGTCAGGCCCTCGTGCTGCTGGCCGCCGCCGTGCTGGGCGTGCGCCGCGCGGCCGGCCACACCACCTTCCTCAGCAGCCCGGACTGGGCCCTGCTCGCCCTCGTCCGCATCACCGAACGGCTCGGCGTCCCGCGGCCGCCCGTGCCCGCCGACCCGCGCGAGGACGTATGGGCGGAACTGGCCGAGCGCGGTCGACGCGACCTCGACTGCGACGTCTACGCCACGAAGTCGCTGTGGTGAGCGGCCGCGAGGACGACGAGGGACACGAGGACCAGGTCATGACCGGCACAGCAGACCTCGCACCGCCCCTGCCGGCGCCCCTGCACATCGCCGGCCCCGAGGGGCCGTGGGAGCCCGTGACCGACGCGGTCGAGTCCACCGGGGCCGCCGTGGTGCACACGACCTGGGGCGAGTGGCTCACCGTCACCCTGCTCGACCCGCGGCTGCGCACGCTGCTCGGGCACGACTGGCCGCGCTACCGGCAGACCCGCGCCGCCGTCGGGCGGCTGCGCTTCGCCGTCTCCCGCGTGGTCATGAAGTACGCGGCCGGGGCGGCCCTGCAGGTGCCTCCCGACGTCCTCGACCTCGCCTACAAGCCGGGCGGGCGGCCCCATCTGCGCGGCCTGGGCGAGGAGCTCGAACTGAGCCTCGCGCACACCGACGAGCTGATCGTGGTCGGCGTCAGCGGCACGGGCCCCATCGGGGTGGACGCCGAACCCGTCGGCCGCCAGGCGCCCTTCGAGCTGCTGGGCGAGTACGTGTGCACGCCCGCGGAGGCGGCTGCGCTCGCCACGCTGCCCGAGGCCGAGCGCACGCTGCGGCTGCTGCAGCTGTGGACGCTGAAGGAGGCGTACACCAAGGCCCTCGGACAGGGCATGCGGCGCCGCTTCGCCGCGTTCGGCTTCCGCCGCGACGGCGAGGGGCGCATCAGCCTGGCGGAGGAGTCCGAGGGCGCCCGCGCGTGGGCCTTCGCCGCCCATGTCGTCCAGGGGCGTTATCTGGTGAGTACCGCCCACCGGCCCTCGCGCGGCCCCGGGGACGCTCCGTCGCAGGACGACCCGGTGTTCGCGAAGGCCGTGGGCATGCCGGGGTCACCGGGGCGGTGGCGCTCCGGGGACCGATGAGGAAGGACACGGGCACCGAGCCCCGGCCCGTTTGCCGGGCGGCCGGGGACGCGGCGCGCGGGCGCCCTCCGGCGGGGCCGACGGCGGTGTCGGCTCCGCGCGGGGCGCGGGTGCCGGCGGAGGCGCGCGGGACGCGCGGCCCGTCGGAACCGGATGCGCCGGGTTTGCCGGAACACTGGGCACACTTTGCGCAGAAACGATCCGAAAAGGATCTGGAACGAGCAGAAAAGGGGGGCAGGGAGCCGGTCCTCTTCGCCGTGGCGGCGGGTTTCGGTGCCCGGGACAGCGGATGAGCAGCCATCACCTTTCCGAGGACACCGTCCTCGCCGTGGTACACGAGCCGGGCCGCACAGCGCCCCGGTATCCCTTCGTGCTCGAGCTGTGCGGGCCGCTGGGCACCGCGGAGGCCGAGAGCGTGGCGGCCCGGCTCGCCGAACGGCACCGCGCGTACTCCGTCACCGTCGACGACGACGGCGGACGGCACAGCCTGAGCCTCCTGCCCACCGGGCCGGGGGACGACCGGCAGGAGCCGCTCACCGCGGAACTGCTGGCCGACGTACTGGCCCTGCTGCCCGGCGTCGAGGGCATCGTCCCGGCCACCGGGCACCAGCGCGAGCTGATCCTCGCCGCCGCGTCCGGACCGCCCGACCGCCATGTCGAGCAGCTCTTCTGGAACTGGTCCGGACCGCTCGACACGTCCCGCTTCGCCACGGCCTGGCAGTCGCTCGTCGACCGCGAGGCCGTACTGCGGGCGTCGTTCGACTGGACGGCCGCACCACGCCTCGTCCTGCACGACCGGGCCGAGATCGAGGTCGTACGCCACGCGCACTCCACCGTCACCTGGGGCGACCTGGTGAAGCGGGACCGGGCGCGCGGCTTCGACCTGCACCGGCCCGGCATGCTGCGGGTTACCCTGCTCGACGCGCCGCCGGGGCCCGCGGCGCAGGACTGGTTCACCCAGAACTGGTCGCCGCAGGACCGGCTGCCGCCGGAGCGGGCGCCGGTGCGGGTGCTGCTGACCTACCACCGGGCCCTGCTGGACGAGCGCGGCGTCCATCTGCTGCTGCGCGAGTTCTTCCGCGCGTATGTCAGTGACGGCACCCTGCCCGGCGGCGAACGGCGGCCCGACGTCCGCGACCACGCCCGCTGGATGGCCCGTCAGGACCCCGGCACGGCACGCGCGTTCTGGTCCGCGGCCGCGCCCCCACCCGGCGCGGCCGTCCGGTCCGGCCGCCCCGGCGGCCCCACCGGGCACACCGGACCCGGCCGGCTGCAACGCCGTCTGCGGCCCCCGCAGACCGCGCGACTGCGGTCCTGGGCGGCGATGCGGGGCGTCGGCGAGAGCAGTGCGCTGCACGTGGTGTGGGCCCTGCTCCTGTACCGGGCGGCCGGAGCCGAGGGGCCGGTGCCGGTCAGCTTCGGCGTGCACCTGTCCGGTCGGGACGTGCCGATGCAGGGCGCCGCGGGCATTCCCGGGCTGCTCGGCAACCCGCTGCCGATGACCGTCACCGTCGATCCGGCGGCTCCCCTGGTCGAACTGCTGCACCAGGTGCGGGACACCGCGTTCGACCTGATCGCACACGCGTGGGTGCCCGCCGAACGGGTCCGTGCCTGGAGCGGCCGGGGTGAGGACGGCGACCTGACGGACACGGTCGTCGTCTTCGACAGCCGGCCCGAACTGCCCGAGGCGCTGCTCACCGAACTGCGCGAACTGGGCGTCCAGGTGGACGTCCCGCAGAGCGTCAGCGGCGACACGGCACTGCCGTTCACGCTCGTCGCCCAGCACAGTCCCGAGGGCGGGCTGCTGCTGACCGGTCTGTACGACCGGGCGAGCCTGGCGGACGGTGACGCGTCGGCGACGCTGTCGCAGTGCGTGCAACTGCTGCGCTCCCTGCCCGACCACCGGGACCCGCAGTGCACGGTCGCCCAGGTGCTGGAGCCGCTGAGCGCATCCGAAGTCCCCCGGGTGGCCCCGCGTTCGCCCGCGCCGCGCGGCCTCGCCCTCGCGGTGCTGCGCCCCGGCGAACCGCTGTCCGACGTCATCTGTCTCATCGCGGTGCCCGGTGTTCCGCCCGGTGCCTACGAGGTCCTCGCCCGTGACCACCAGGGGCCCGAGCGGATCGTGGTGCTGCGCATGGAGGGGCCGGCGGATGTCTCCGTCTCCGTCCTGCGCGAGATGTTCGCCCCGGACCGCCGGCTCGTCCTCGGCGGCTGCGGCCCCGGCGGCAGCGCCGCCTACGAGATCGCCCGGCGCGGACCGGACGAGCCGGACCTGGCCGTGGCCGTGGTGATGACGGGAGTGGGCGGCACCGGAGCGAGCGCCCAGGCCCTCGCCCGGGGGTTGAGGTCGGTGCGCGCGAAGGACTTGTGACCGGGGCGGGCGCCCGGGGGCGGGGTGCTGCGGCGGCCGGCCCGGCCGGGGGGACTTCGCCGACGCGCGGAGCGGTGGTGCGGCGCCCGTCTTGCGGGGCGGGGCCGTTGCACGAGGAGTGACGGCACGGGATCGGGTCAGCCGTGCCGCCACGCCCGGATGCAGACGCCGTGGCCGCCGGCGCGGGCCCCCTGCGTCTGCTCGCGCGGCGTGTTTGGGCCGCGCGTCCGGTCGCGCGGGGGTCCGGCCGGCCGGCCGGGTGACAGTGGCGCGAGGCCGGTGGGATCCGTGGGCGCGCGAGAGGCGGTGGCGCGGGATCCGTTCCGCACGGGTCCGGTGCCGTGGGCGACGGTGCTGTCAGGCGGGTCGGGCCCGGGGTGGAGGGGGTTGTTCGCTCCCTGACCTCCCGCCGCCCTCTCACCCCCGCGCGCACGGACCCCGTGTGAAAAGTGCCGTAAGCGCTTTTCACACCGGTTCTCGAGTCGGGGAGGAGTGGTTTTCGAGCGGCCCGTTCGACGGTGTCCCAAAAGCTGGAGGAGAGGGCATGGGCGAATCGGGCCAAGCACAACTGGCGCTGCGCATCGAGCGCGGGCAGGCGAGCGACGAGGAACTGGCCGCGCTCACCGTCGTACTGCTCGCGCTGTATGCGGAGGCGCAGGAGAGCGAGGCGGGGCGTCCGGTCAACGGATCCCGGTGGTGGAGGAGGCCGCACTCCTACCGGGCCCCGCGCAGCTGGCAGTGACGGATCTCGGTGCTTCAGGAAGGAACCTGACCACATGTCAACGACGATTGACTCCGCTCCGGTCGAGACCGGTCCGGCCGACATCCGCGGCCGGGTGGCAGAGCTGCACGCGATCCGCGCGCAGGCGCTGGCGGGTCCGAGCGAGAAGGCGACGCAGGCGCAGCACGCGAAGGGCAAGCTGACGGCCCGGGAGCGGATCGAGCTGTTGCTGGACCCGGGTTCCTTCCAGGAGGT